>JALZAH010000476.1 GCA_030948425.1 Actinomycetota bacterium | reverse complement strand
GATCCATCACGGCGTCGACGCCGATTCCTTTCCCGTCGGCGACGGGGGCGACTACTGCCTCTTCCTCGGGCGCATGGGAGCCGACAAGGGCCCTCACCGCGCCATCGCCGCCGCCCGCCAGGCGAGCATGCCGATCAAGCTGGCCGGCAAGCTCCGCGAGCCCTGGGAGCACCGCTTCTTCGACGCCGAGATCGCACCCCTGCTGGGCGACGACGTGGAGTACATGGGCGAGGTGTCCCACGCGGAGAAGGTCAAGCTCCTGGGCGGGGCCCGCGCCACCCTGTTCCCGATCCGTTGGAACGAGCCGTTCGGCCTGGTCATGATCGAGTCGATGGCCTGCGGCACTCCGGTCCTGGCCTTCCGCGAGGGCGCCGCTCCCGAGGTCGTGGTCGATGGGAGCACCGGCTACCTGTGCACCGACGAGACCGACATGGCCGAGAAGCTGCAGGGCATCGGCGCCATCAGCCGATCCGACTGCCGGGCCGCGGTCGAGGGCTACTTCTCCCGGGAACGCATGGTCCGCGAACACGTCGAGTTCTACGAAGAGGTCCTCGAGCGCTGAGCCGACTGTTCTGGTGTGCGAAACGCGCCCCCGACGGGCGCGATTCGCACGCCAGAACGTGAGGGTGGCGGGGTCGCCGTCAGCTGGGCGACTCCGGCACCGGGACGACGCCGTCGCTCCGCAGGCGGGCGAGGATGTGGGCCCGCAGATCCCGGGCCACCTTGGCCCGCTCGTCGGGACTGGTCTTCACCGCCACCCGCACGGTGGTGCCGTCGACTCCCATCGCCTCCACCCCGAGCACCTCGGGGGGCTCCAGGACCGACGCCGACCAGCCGTCGTCGGAGCCGAGGTCGTCGAGCTCGCGACGGATTGCCGCGCATGCCGCGGCCACGTCGGCGCCCGGGGGAACAAGAACGTCGACGATGGCCCGTGACCACTCCTTGTGGGAGTTGCCCACCTTGCGGATCTCGCCGTTGGGGATGAACCACACCGTGCCGTCGGTGCCCCGCATCCTGGTGACGCGCAGGTTGACCTCCTCGACCGTGGCCGTGGTGTCGCCGATGGTGATGACGTCGCCCACCCCGTACTGGTCCTCGGCCAGGATGAAGAAGCCGGAGAGGAAGTCCTTGACCATGCTCTGGGCACCGAAGCCCAGCGCCACCCCGACAATGCTCGCCCCCGCCAGCAGGGGCCCCAGGTTGATGCCGAACTTGTCGAGCACGAGGAGTACGGCAATCGCCCAGACGACGACCCTCACCAGGCTGGCGGCCACCCCGCCCAAGGTGCGGGCCCGGCCGGCGCTGCGGGCGGCCGCACCGGGCAGGGTCGACCGTTCCACCAGCGACTCCACCGACCGGCGCGCCGCCCGGGACCCGAGGTGGGTAGCCACGAACGCCCCCACCACCACGACCAGGATCCCCAGGGCCAGCCAGCCGGCAAAGGTGGCGGCGTCCGCGTAGCGCCCACGTTGCAGGAGGTCGTACAGCGATTCACCGATGGCCAACACGTCCCTAGCCTCGCATCAGGTGAGGCTCAGCCCCGCGCCATCCGGCGCATCACCACCTGGAGGGCGATCAGGCCGGCGATCGTGACCACCAGCAAGGCGGCGTAGGCGGGCGCCTGGCCGTCGAACTCGTCGGCCGCCCGGAGGGTGGCGATCAGCACCAGGACGAGGCCGATCGTGGCCGTCTCGGCGGGAATCTCGAACGAGCTCCATCGCCGGTCGGTGGCGAACAGCAACCAGGTCACCGCCGGGAACGCCACGAAAGCGGCGATCACCCGGCCGGTCAGGGGGGTCATCAGCCATGGCCAATGGGAGATGAACAGCGACGGCCTCACGAACAGGACCAGGGCGAACAGCAGCTGGCCCAAACCGATGGCGGTGACGGCAAACCGGACGGGGTCGGGCACGGCCACGTCGCCCGGGCGCATGGTTCCCGGATCGGTCTTGCGGTTGTTAAACCACAGCCACGGGAGCAGCGGCGGCGTGACCACGTAGAGCAGCATCCAGGCCCAGAACGAGACGTGGCTGTGGTTGAACTTGTCCCAGTGCAACAACGTGGCCCCCAGGAGGAGGGTGGTGAACACGGTGGTGCCGAGCAGGCCCTTGAGGATCCGGTGAGCTTCTTTGGTGGTGGCCGCCCGGTAGAAG
>JALZAH010000319.1 GCA_030948425.1 Actinomycetota bacterium | reverse complement strand
CACCACACTAGGATCGTCTATTTCCCGTGACTATCAAGATTGTTCTTGGCGTGATCCTCGCTGCCGCCGGCTGGGGAGCGATGTTTGTTCTCCGCCGGGACGGCTTTTGGACCCGGGCGGCACTGGCGGGGGCGGCCATCGGCATCTACGCCGTAGCTGTCGAACCGACCACCATCGGCCACCTCTTCGATCGCCGGCACTGGGCCGGCGACCTCGGCGTGGGCGTCGTTTCCGGCGCTGTCCTCTACGCCGTGTTCTGGGTAGGCGAGCAGGCCCTGGTGATCATCCTGCCCAAGCTGGCCGTCGAGGTCGGAGACCTGTATGCGGTCCGGGGCCGGACCAGCCCGTGGTTCATGCCTCTCGTGCTGGCCATCGCCGCGCCCGGCGAGGAACTGTTCTTCCGCGGGTTCCTCCAGCATCAGGCCGGGGTGGCCATCGCCCTGGCCATCTACGGGGCCGTCCACCTCTGGGAGCGCAAGGTCATCCTGGTGCTCGCCGCCCTGCTCGGAGGCCTGTGGTGGGGGGCGCTGTTCACCTGGACCGGCGGACTGATCGCCCCCGTGGTCAGCCATCTGCTGTGGTGCCTGATCATCATCGTGTGGCGTCCGGCCCGGCCGACGGAGTGGGCGCGGCGAACTGGCGGGCGCCTCCGAGGCGCGTTCGGGCACTGACCGGCCTGCCCCGATCGGCGTGTGTCGCTCCTCGAAGGAGGAGCGTCAGGTGTCGCGCAGTCGGGATCTGACCTCGAGCAGCTGTTCTCGCACGACGGTCGAGCCGTCGCTGTCGATGTAGCGGTCGATGGCCACGACGAGCTCGTGGTGGGCCGGCGACAACGCCACGGTGGTATCGCCTCCGTCGACCGGTCCCGACGTCGCCGCCCCACCCGTGGGCATCTCCCCACCACCGATGGAGCTCTCGACGGGGGTGTCCATGGCCTGAACCTTGCGCTTGGAGAACGCCACCCCCCCAAGGATGACCGCCAGGGCGGCGGCGGCGATGACGTAGCGAGCCACGGTGTCACCGGTGGTGGCCTTCGACAGGCTGATGACAGCCGGCAGGATCAACAGGCTGACCAGGTTCATGACTTTGATCAGCGGGTTGAGGGCCGGTCCGGCGGTGTCCTTGAACGGGTCACCGACGGTGTCACCGATCACCGCCGCCTTGTGGGCCTCCGAACCTTTGCCTCCCTCGTTGCCGTCCTCGATGTACTTCTTGGCGTTGTCCCACGCCCCACCGGAGTTGGACAGGAAGTTGGCCATGAGCTGACCGGTGAGGATCGTCCCGGCCAGGAACGCGCCAAGGGCCAGATCTCCGATGCCGAAACCGACCACGACGGGCGAGAGGATGGCGAGCAAAGCCGGGGTAGCCAGCTCGCGGAGCGACGCCGCGGTGCAGATGTCGATGACCCGGCCGTATTCGGGAGTCTCGGTCCGGTCCATGATGCCGGGGTGCTCGTGAAACTGGCGGCGCACCTCTTGGACGACGGTCCCTGCTGAGCGCCCGACGGCCCGGATAGCCAGCGACGAGAACAGGAAGGCGATCGACCCACCGATCAACAACCCGATGAACGTCTTCGGGTTGGCCACGTTGACGACGGTGGGCACAACCTGGCCGACCACGTTGGACGCCCCGGTGTAGAGAGCATTGCCCGCTGCGGTCACGTTGCGCTGCTCGGCGATGGTCTGGACGTAGCTGGCGAAGAGGGCCACGGCGGCGATGACCGCCGAGCCGATGGCGAAGCCTTTGGTGATGGCCTTGGTGGTGTTGCCCACCGCATCGAGGCTGACCATGATCCGCTCGGGCTCGCCGGAGAACTCGCCGGACATCTCGGCGATGCCGGCGGCGTTGTCGGACACCGGGCCGAAGGTGTCCTCCGACACGACGATTCCGGTGGTGGCCAACAGGCCGAGGCCGGAGAGAGCGACGAGATAGAGCGAGAACTCGATGTTCCCGTTGCCCAAGCCGATCGACACGGCGATGGCGATGGCAATGGCGATGATGGCTGGCACCGACGACTCGAGTCCGGAGCTGATACCGGACAGCACGGTGGTGGCCGGGCCGGTCCTGGCCGCCTCGGCGATGTCACGCACCGGGGAGGTCTCCGTTGACGTGTAGTACTCGGTGATGCGGCTGGCCACCTGACCGAGCACCACGCCGGTTACCACGGCGAAGAAGATCTTCAGGTCGTGGACGTAGAACTCGGCGACGAAGAACGTGCCGACGATGGTGATCACTGCGGAGAGCAGAAAGCCCCGGTTGATGGGCGCCATGGCCGTGGCGTCCTTGGGTCGGGCCTTGACGCTGAACACGCCGACGATGGACGCCAGGATGCCGATGGCTGGCACGATCAGGGAGAACACCAGACCGATCGCCGGGTTCTTGCCGATGGAGGTGAAGGCGTTGTGGGCCAACAGCAGGGTGGCGACCAGGATGACGCCGTAGGACTCGAAGAGGTCGGCGGCCATGCCCGCGCAGTCGCCGACGTTGTCGCCGACGTTGTCGGCGATCGTCGCTGCGTTGCGGGGGTCGTCCTCGGGGATCCCGGCCTCGACCTTGCCCACCAGGTCGGCGCCCACGTCGGCCGCCTTGGTGAAGATGCCGCCGCCGACGCGCATGAACAGGGCCAACAGGGACCCGCCGAAGCCGAAGCCGATGAGGATGGCGGTGGCGGTGTTCTGGGCCAGCATGACGATGATGGTGGCGCCCAGGAGGCCGAAGCCGACCACGAACATGCCGGTTACCCCGCCGGTGCGGAAGGCCACCCGCAGGGCATCGGCCAGCGAGCCGCTCCGAGCGGCTGCCGCAGTGCGCACGTTGCCGCGAACGGCCACGCTCATGCCGATGAACCCGGTGAGCCCTGAAAGGGTGGCGCCGAGCAGGAACGCCAGGGTCCGAAAGATGCCCGACGGCACGAAGCCGAGGGCCGTGTGATGGGTGGTGGAGTTGACCACCTTGGTAGAGGTGACGAAGACCAGCACGGCCAAGGGGATGATGATGATCCCGATGGTTCTGAACTGGCGCTTCAGGTAGGCCAGAGCCCCCTCCTGGATGGCCTTGGCGATGGCGATCATGCTCGGTGTGCCCTCGTCGGCGGCCAGCACGCTGCGCATGAGGTACACGGCAGTCACCAGGGCGGCCACCCCGCAGGCGGCTGCGAAGATCAACCAGATCCACTCCGTCTGGTGCAACTTGAAGGCCTGGTAACCGCCTTCGGCGGCCAGTACTCGGGTCATGCCGACTTCTCCTTCCGGCCCTGGGGGCCTGATCTGGCGGTGTTCGCCTTGCTGACGTCGGTGTCGCTGACGTCGGTGTCGCTGACGTCGGTGTGACGGACGAGGATGTTGCGGACGAGGATTTGGCGGGCCACCTTCTCCCCGATGGTGCGGTCCAGCCCGTCGACGGACACGACAAGCGGTCCGTCGAACGGATGCTTCTCACGGATCTCTACCTCGACACCGGGTCGCAAACCGAGCCCGTCGAGGAAGATGGCCACGTCGGGATCGGTGGAACCTGGGAGAGCCACGGTGGCCCGGTCCCCGGCCTCGAGGGCGTAGAGGGGCGGCATATCGGGCAACCCCTCGCTACCGCTCCCGGGAATGGGGAAGCCGTGCGGGCACGTGGCCGGTCGGTCGAGGGCGACGAAGAGCCGTTCGGCTACCTCGTGGGGCAGCTGGTGCTCGAAGGTGGGAGCAAGGCGGTCGGCCTCGGACCAGCTGTAGCCCAACATGTCGGCCAGGAAGCGCTCGACCACCCGATGTCGGCGGACCACCGTCATGGCCAGCTTGCGACCCTTCTCGGTCAGGTCAACCCCCCGGTAGGGGGCATGGGATACCAGGCCCTGGTCGGCCAACCTCTTGACGGTGGCCGTCATGGTCCCCGGCGCCACCCGCAGTGAGCTGGCCAGGTCGCCCGTTCTCGCCCCTCCGTCCCCGCCGGGGCGCGACGTCAATCGCCAGATGGACTTCAGCGTCTCACGTTCGGACTTGTTGAGGGCCGCATCCATGGTTTCGACGGACGGCACCCTAAGTTTTCATGTGACGAAAGTCAAGGACGCGATGCCGCCACCGTGTGGGGCGACGATCGCTCCGAGCACCGTGTCGACGACGCACCGAGAACCCCCACGACGAGGCGGTGGCCGCCGGCGCCTCGCAGGGATCTCAGTCGTCTTCGGACAGGACCGCCCTCAGGATCTCCACGGTCATGTCGTTGGTGTCGCCCGACGGGCCGCCGAAGAGGATGAGGCGGGCACTGGTGCCCGCGTCGGTGGCCACGAAGACGACCTCGTCGACCAGGGTACGGATCAGGGGGATGCCGAGTCCCCGCTCGAAGTTCAGGCGCTCGGGATCGGTGACCGGCGGGTGCTCGGACAGGCGGTCGGGGTCGAAGCCCGGGCCCCGGTCGTCTACCCGAACCTCGAGTCGTTCCGGTCCCTCTACCACCCGGATGGTCACCGGAGCGTCGACTGCTGCGCTGCGGTGGGCGTCCATGGCGTTGATGCACGCTTCGGACACCGCCAGCTTCAAGTCGTCCAACCGCTCATCGACCAGGGCGCGTCGAGCGGCAGCCAGGGACGACACCACGAGCCGGACGATGGCGACATACTCCGGTCGGGCCGGGATCTCCAACTCGAGGACGGTCTCCACGACGCCGACTCAGTTCGCCGTCGCTGCTTCCACCGAGTCCTGAATGGAGAACACCTTGGTCAACCCGGTGATCTCGAAGACCTTGAGGATCCGGCTCTGGGTGCAGACCAGGCCCAGGTCTCCGTCGTGGCTGCGGAGCCGCTTCAGACCGCCGACCAGCACCCCCAGACCGGTGGAATCGAGAAAGTCCACCTCTTCGAGGTCGACGATGATCTGATGCTTGCCGGCGGTGGCCAGCTCGACCAGCTTCTCGCGGAGACGGGGCGCGGTGTACACATCCACCTCGCCCTTGACGGCCAGCACGGTGTACGGCGCCCGGCTGTCGTCAACTTCCAAACCGAGATCCATGACGTCTGTCCTTCCTTCGCTCCTGGGGGTGCGGGGTGATCCCGGACCTTAACAACGTAGTGAGTCCGGTCGCCTACAGCCCCTGCTCGGGCGACTCGGCGCCAGGACCATAACCAGGACCGGGACCATAACCAGGACCGGGACCGGGACCGGTGCGGAGCAGGCCCGGGCCGCCGACGGCGCCCACGGTGGCCGGCCCGGCCAGGTACAGGACCCGCCGGGAGATGTTGACGGCGTGGTCGCCCAGCCGTTCGAAGAAGCGGGCCACCAGAGCCATCTCCATGGCCACCGGCAGCTCCATGCGCCCCGATGCCAGCTCGGCGGTCAGAGCGCTGTGCAACTCATCCATCTCGTCGTCGCGCTCAGGCAGATGGCCGGCGGCCGCCGGGTCGCGCTCGGCGAATGCTTCCGCTGTGCACCGCCACATGTCGGTGCCCACCGACCCCATCTGCTCGATCAGACCGCGGGTCCGAGGAGACAGATCCACGTTGAGACCCTGGGCCCCTCGACGAGCGATGTGCTCGACCAGGTCGTGGCTGCGTTCCAGCTCGGGGACGATCCGCAGCACGGACAGCAGAAACCGCAGGTCCTTGGCCACCGGCGCCTGGAGCGCCATCTCGCTGTTGACCAGCTCCTCCACGTCGACATAGAGGGTGTCGATCAGGACTTCTCGGTCCATGAGGATCTTGGCCACCTCCCGATCGCCCGACAGGAGAGCGTCGGTGGCCGCCGCCAGACCTTCGGCGACCAGGGCAAAGAGCTGGATGACCTTGGCCTCGATCTCGTCGAGACGCCGGTGGTAGGCCACGCGGAGCTCCTCGGCCATGTGGCGATGCTACCCGGGTGGGGAAACCTTCGAACCGTCACGGACCAGCGGCGGCCACTGGCTCCACTGGATCCGCACCGCCGGCATTCGCCTGCGGTGCGCCGAGCGGGCCAGGGGCGCCCCATGGGCCAGTTGGAAGCGGGCGACCGCGCCCCGCAGATAAAGGAGATGGGCGGCCAGTGCTAGGACCAGCAGCCCGGCGGCGACCAGGGCAAGGTGGGTGACGTCGGTGCCATGCCCCGGCTCGGTACCGCTCCGAGCCCCGATGGCTGCGGCGTGGCTCTGCGGCCCGTACTCGAGGCTTCCCGAACCGGGGTCGACGGTCGTGGCGGGAACGGAAGGCGAACCGGTGACCGGCGCCGAGGTGGGCGGGGCCACCGGGGCGGCGACGAAGGGGTTCCCGATCACCGGGATGGGAGGGAGGGCGGCGATGCCACCGGACCCGAGTCGGATCGACGTCGCAGCCGGCAGGGAGGTGAGGTCGTGAGCCGGGTTGCCATCGAGGCCGAAGCGCTTGGCCACCACGGCGTAGCCGACCATCCCACCGATGTTCGGATGGTCGGTGTAGGCCAGGCTGGCGCCGCACGGCACCGAGTTGGGCAGGGGAGCCCCGTGCAGGCCGCAGCTGAACACGGCCACGTCGTTGCGGGTGACCGTGTAACCAGCAAGATCCGGTTCGACGCCGGCGGCCCAGGTCACCGTCACCGCCGACGCCGACCCCGCCGCACGGGGGTTGCCGGGCGGCGCCGGTGCGACCGCCAGGCCGACGCTGGCCGGAGCGGCACTCGACGGTGGTGCAGGGGGCGGG
>JALZAH010000407.1 GCA_030948425.1 Actinomycetota bacterium | reverse complement strand
ATGTCGGACTGGGCCCGGGAGACGATCCGCTCGTACTCCTGCTCCCCCTTCTGGCGCAGCTCGACCTTGAGTTGCTCGCCGAGCCTGTTGGCCTCGTCGACCATGGTGCGGGCCTGCTGGTGGGCCTCCTCGATGGTCCTGCGGTAGTCGGCCTCGGCCTCCTCGGCGCGCTGCTTGGCTTTCTCGGCGTCCTCGACTCCCTGGCGGATCGTCTTCTGGCGCTCGTCGAGCACGCCGCTGAGGCGGGGAAGAATGTACTTGCGCAGGACGAAGAGCACGATCAGGAAGGCGATCAGCTCCACCACGAAGGTGGAGTTGGGGACCAGGAAGTTCGCGCCGACGACGGACGGCAGAGCCATGCTCCGACTCAGCCCTTGGCGAGGACGAACACGAACAACGCGGCGAAGGCCAGGTTGATGAAGTACATGCCCTCCACCAAGCCGATGATCAGGAACATCGTCGTGTACAGCCTGCCCTGGACCTCGGGTTGGCGGGCGATGCCGGCGATGGTCTGACTGCCGGCCAGACCGTCACCGACGGCGGCGCCGATGGCACCCCCGCCGAGGGCCAGACCGCCGCCTGCGAAGGCGCCGGCGAGTTCGATTGCTTTTGCGGTGGTTGCACCTGCTGCCATTGCTCTGAATACTCCTGTCTAGGGGTGAATCTGGGTACCCGGGGCCGCCGAAGCGGGGATGGTGCCGATCAGTGAGCCGAGGTGTCCACGGCGAACTGGTAGTAGAGGATGGTGAGGAGGGCGAAGATGAACGCTTGGACCACGCCGATGAACATGTCGAACAGCTTCCACACCACGGTGAAACCGATGCTGGGGACGAAGGCGTAGATCGGGAAGGCGATCAGCAGCTGGATCATGATCCCACCGGCGAAGAGGTTGCCGAAGAGCCGCAGGGCCAGGCTGATGGGGTTGGCGATCTCCTCGATCAAGCGGATGGGGAACAGGAAGCGGGGCTTGGCGAAGAAGCGGGTGAAAAAACCCTTCAGGCCCCGAGCCCGGAGGGCAGCGACGTTGGTCACGATGAGGACCACAGCGGCCAGGGCGTAGCACAGGTTGACGTCGGCGGTGGGCGACGGCAAGAAGTCGGTGTTGTGGAACAGGCCAGGGAGGATCTCCACCCAGTTGGCCACCAGGACCAGCGCGAACATGGTCACCCCGAGGGGAACCACCTTGCGGTACTCGGGACCCATGTTCTGCTCGACAAGGTCACCGATGTAGCCGAAGATCCCCTCCCAGGCAACCTGGATCTTGCTGGGCCGGCCGATGCTGGCCCTATTGGCCATGTAGAAGCCCAGACCGAGCACGACCACCACAGCGGCAAGCGTGGTCCACACGGTGTCGACGTTGAGCCCGCCCTTGGTGACGTGGTCGCCGACCTTGATCTGGGAGAGACCGGCTATGACGGTCCCGTCAAGCATCGCTGGTCGCCTCCTCACGCTGGTAGCGGACCAGGGCGACGATGGCATTGAGCAGCAGCATGGCCTGGAAGGCGGCCAAGGCGCCGATGACGCCCCAACCCATGGGCTGCACGAACACCAACAGCAACAAGGCGACCGCGGTGCACGCACCCAGGCGTCCGAGCACGCTTCCGGCGAA
The DNA here is from genome assembly GCA_030948425.1 of Actinomycetota bacterium. Classification (GTDB taxonomy): domain Bacteria; phylum Actinomycetota; class Acidimicrobiia; order Acidimicrobiales; family Palsa-688; genus JALZAH01. The sequence continues at coordinate 5,599 of JALZAH010000407.1, read as the reverse complement.
GGGTTTGCGGGCCACCGTGCCCTCGTTGGTTATGAAGCGCATGGCCGAGCCTTGGAAGATGCGGTGGTTGATCACGGCCATACCCAGACCGAGGACCAGCCCGGGGGCGACCAACGGATAGCCGACGACGATGGATGCGGTCACCCCGAGGATCACGACGGCGCTGGCGGAGTACAGGGTCCGGCGCATGATCCGGTCGACCTGGGTGATGGGAAAGTTGGCTAGCATGGGGAGAGGATCCGGCTCGCAGGACGGTGGGCGGCGCCGGGGAGGCTCAGAGGCGGCGAAGCTCTGCCCGGGTGGCGACGATGCCCACCACGATGCCGGTCACCAGGCCGATGAAGAGGAACAGCGGCAAGGTCCCCGCCGCCGAGTCGACCAGCCAACCCAGGCCCATCCCCGCCAGCAGGCACAGCGCGTTGAGCAGCCCCAGTCCGGCGAACGCCATGATGCCTGGGCCCGACCCCGGGTCGCTCATGCCCTCGGTCCCAAAAGGATGAACCGATCACCTCGACCGGAGCGCTCGGTGAGCACGACCTCATCTTCGCACAGACACGGAAAGGATGCCTACTGTGCCCGCTCAACCGGTGCTCCCGCGCGTCGGCACGGTCGCGAATCTAAAGAACAAGACAGACGACTCGCAAGTCTGCCCGCCATCGGGCGAAGAGGTCATCTGCGTTCCGCCGGCGCCGAGGTCGAGGCCAGATCGGGGTCGGAGGACTTGCGTCCCCGCGGTGCGAAGAGGGTGTAGAGCAGTGCCCCGAGCACCAGGACACCGAGGGGCCCCCAGGAGATGGGGCGGCCGGTCAGGGGGGTGTAGAGCACCAGGGCGGACAGCAGAGCGGTCCACACCCACAAGATGAGCACGGAGCGGGTCTGGCCGTGGCCGAGGCGCATCAGGCGGTGATGCAGGTGGTTCTTGTCGGCGGCTGCCAGGTTCCCTCGCCGGCCGGCCCGGCGGATGATGGCGAATGCCGTGTCGAGCATGGGAATGCCCAGGATGAAGAACGGGATGACGATGGGAGCGAAGAAGAAGTACGTCTTGCCACTGAAGCCGTCCCCGGTCTGGCCGACCACCGAGATGGTGGAGGCGGCCATGAGCAGCCCGAGCAGCATGGCTCCGGCGTCGCCCATGAAGATCTTCGCCGGATGGACGTTGTGGGGAAGGAAGCCGACGCACAGCCCGAGGGCGACGACGGCGACCAGGGGCCCGGAGTTGCTGACCGGGATGGTGTGGACCTTGACCAGCTGGTGCGAGTACAGGAAGAACGCCATGGCGGCGATGGCGATGATGCCGGCCGCCAGACCGTCGAGCCCGTCGATGAAGTTGACGGCGTTGGCCATGCCCACCACCCACAGCACAGTCATGACCGGGGCCAGGTCCGGCGAGAGCACGAGGGTGGTGCCCACCACGGGCAGGTGAAAGGTGAGCATGGTGATGCCCGAGAAGTACAGCACGGTCCCGGCAACCACCTGGCCGGACATCTTGGCCGGTGGCGACATCTCCCTCAGGTCGTCGAACCCGCCGACGGCGAAGATGACAGCGGCTCCGAGGACCAGCCCGATGGGTTCGGAGTTGCCTCGGAAGACGGGATGAAAGCCGGGCAGCAGCGACGCCACCAGCATGGCCGCAAGCAGGCCGACGAACATGGCGGCGCCGCCGACCGTCGGCGTCGGCTGCTCATGGACCCGCCGATCATCGGGCTCGACGATGACGGCGAAGCGCACCGCCAGGCGACGGACGACGAAGGTGCAGCCGAAGGTGACCAGCGCGGCGGTGGCGGCGACGATCACATAGTTGCGGTACTCGTTGATTGCTGTCCCCTACGCCCGGTGCCCTGAGGCCGCACCGGCCGCGCCGGGCAGCTCCGACCCGGTCACGGGTAGGGGGTGAACTTCGAACACAGGGTGGCCACCTCGTGGCGCACGGCGGCGACCTCGGCGTCGTCGTCGGCTCGGCGCAGCACCCGGCCCATCAACGCGGCGATCTCGGCCATCTCGGCCTCGGTCATCCCCGCCGTGGTGACCGCCGGTGTGCCGATCCGCAGACCGCTCGTCACGAAGGGACTGCGCCCGTCGCCTGGGATCTGGTTCTTGTTCAGGGTGATCCCGGCTCGGTCCAGGGCCAGCTGGGCCGCCTTGCCGGTCATGTCGGCATCGAAGGGGCCCAGGTCGACCAGCATCAGGTGGTTGTCGGTGCCCCCCGAGACGATGCGCAGCCCCTCGGCCGCCAGACCCTCGGCCAGGGCTCGGGCGTTGGCCACGATCTGGTGGGCGTAGACCCCGAACTCTGGACGGGCCGCCTCCCGAAAGGCCACCGCCTTGGCGGCGATGACGTGTTCGAGGGGACCCCCCTGCAGACCGGGGAACACGGCCTTGTCGATGGCGGGGCCGAGGTCGGCACGGCTGAGGATGCACCCACCACGCGGACCGCGGAGGGTCTTGTGGGTGGTGAAGGTGACGACGTCGGCGATCCCCACCGGATTGGGATGCGCGCCCCCGGCAATCAGACCGGCGATGTGGGCGGCATCGAAGAGAAACAGGGCGCCCACCGAATCGGCGATGCGACGGATCGGCTCGGGATCGATGATGCGCGAGTAGGCGGTCGCTCCGGCAACGATCAACTTGGGCCGGTGCTGCTCGGCCAGACGGGCCAGCTCGTCGAGATCCATGCGCTCGTCGCTGGCCGTCACCCCGTAGGACACGAAGTTGTAGAACCGCCCACTGATGTTGACCGGTGAGCCGTGCGTGAGGTGACCGCCGTGGTCGAGGCGCAGGCCCAGCACCGTGTCCCCGGGGTCGAGGAGAGCCAGGTAGACGGCCATGTTGGCGTTGGCACCGGCGTGCGGCTGGACATTGGCGTGCTCGGCGCCGAAGAGCCCACAGGCGCGCCGGCGGGCCAGGTCCTCGGCCTCGTCGATGATGGCGTTGCCACCGTAGTAGCGCTTGCCGGGGTAGCCCTCGGCGTACTTGTTGGTCAGCACCGATCCGGTGGCGGCCATGACTGCCCGGGACGTGAAGTTCTCCGAAGCGATGAGCTGCAGCGTGGTGTTCTGGCGCTCGAGCTCCCGTTCGACGATGTCGAACAGCTCGGGATCCTCGGCTCGGCAGGCGTCGTCGATCACGACCGTCGAGTCTACGGCCCCCCACGCGTCGCAGGCCCGCGTGACCGCCATCAGATGGCATCCAGCGCGGTCAGGATCTCCGCCCAGGGGATCGTTCCTTCCCGGAGCAGCACCGGCGACCCGGTCGTGCAGGCCACCACCGTGGACGGTCGGACCGGGCACGGACCGGCGTCGAGGACCAAGGTGACGCCGGTGAGGGCCGCCACCTCGGGGGCGGTGATGGCCGGCCTCGCACCGTGGACGTTGGCGCTGGTCGTGGCCATCGGCCCGCCGGCGCGGCACACGGCCAGGGGCACAGGGTGTGCCGGGCAACGCAGGCCGACCGTCTCGGAGTCGCCGCCCAAGCACAGGCCAAGGCCGGCCCGGCGGGCCACCACGATGGTCAGGGCGCCGGGCCAGAAGCGGTCCATGAGAGCTTCTGCGGCAGCCGTCATCGCCGCTCCCAGGGCCCGGGCCTGGCCCTGGTCGGCGACCAGCACAGGAAGCTCGAGCGCCCGGGGTCGGCCCTTGGCCACGAAGATGGCCTCGGTGGCCTCGACCAGGAATGGGCTGGCGGCGAGCCCGTAGACGGTGTCGGTGGGCACTCCCAGCACCGCGCCGGCAGCCAGGGCGGCGACGGCCCGCTCGACGACGGCCGGAGGAGGGGGCTCGCCGGACGCGTCGATGACCTCGGTCGGCACCTAAGGCCCCGGGCTGCGGGCCACCAGCACGCGCGGCCGGCCGACCAGGTCGGGGCGGACCTGGGCGCCGAGCAGGCCGGCGTCGGTGGCCAGGGCGACGACTGGTGCCGCCTGGTGAGGAGCGATCTCCACGACGAGGCCACCCCCCGGGGCCAGCCAGCGACGGGCATCGCCGACGATCTCGGCGACATCCTCGAGGCCGGTGCACCCGGCGCGCAGGGCGGAGGCGGGCTCCCAGTCGGCCACCCCGGCGTCGAGCCGGGTCATCTCCTCTGCGGAGACGTAAGGGGGGTTGGACACGACCAGGTCGACCGAACCGGCCAGCTCCTCGGGCAGGGCCTCCCACCACCGGCCGTGGACGATGCGGACTCTCGTCGCTGCCGAACCGGCCACCCCAGCCAGGTTGGCCCGGGTGACGTCGAGGGCGTCGCTGGACGCGTCGGTGGCCCACACGCTGAGCCCCTGGCGCTCGGTGGCCATGGCCAGGGCGATGACCCCCGACCCGGTTCCCAGGTCGACGACGGTGGCTGCGGCGCTCGCCCCGGTCGTCAACGCCGCCGAGGCGGCCCGGATGCGGTCGAGCTCGCTCAGGGCCACCTCGACGGTGATCTCCGTCTCCGGTCGGGGAATGAGGACGCGTCGATCGACGAGGACATCGAGGTTGCGGAACGACCAGTGGCCGATGACGTACTGCAGCGGCTCCCCGGCCGCCCGGCGGGCGAGCCCGGACTCGAACGAGGCGGCGGCTCGAACCGCCACCGCCTCATCGAGGACGGCCGGCCACGAAGAGCCGGCGGCCTCCTCGACCAGCCACCGAGCCTCGCTCGACAATCCCAGCGTGGCCACCGCCTCCCGGTAGAGCGAACGCCAGGTGAGCGGCGGAACGGAATCCGCTCGTTGCCGGTCGCTCAGACCAGACCCGCCTGGCCGGACAGCTGACGGCTGCGCTCCTCGCCCCGTAGGGCCGAGACGACGTCGTCGAGCTCGCCCATGAGGACCTTGTCCAGCTTGTAGAGCGTCAGACCGATCCGATGGTCGGTGACGCGATTCTCCTTGTAGTTGTAGGTGCGGATCTTCTCCGATCGTCCACCCCCGCCGACCTGGGTCCGGCGCACATCGGACAGCTCCGCCGCCTGGCGGTCCTGCTCGGCTTTGAGGAGCCGAGCCCGAAGCACCACCATGGCCTTCGCCCGATTCTGGATCTGGCTCTTCTCATCCTGCATGGCCACCACCACGCCTGTCGGGAGGTGGGTGATGCGCACGGCCGAGTCGGTGGTGTTGACCGACTGACCACCCGGACCGGTCGAGCGATAGACGTCGACCTTCAGATCCTTCTCGTCGATGTGCACGTCAATCTCCTCCGCCTCGGGCAGGACCGTGACGGTGGCCGACGACGTATGGACCCGACCCTGCGACTCGGTGACCGGCACCCGCTGGACTCGGTGCACGCCGCCCTCGTACTTCAGATGCGGCCAGGCGGGATCGCCCTTGACCATGAAGGTGATCTGGTTCCACCCGCCCATGTCGGAGGGATCGGCGGAGATGGTCTCCACCTTCAGCGACAGGCGGTCGGCGTAACGGACGTACATGTCATGGAGGTCCTTGGCGAAGAGGTTGGCCTCCTCGCCACCCTCGGCACCGCGGATCTCGACGATGGTGTTCTTGCCGTCATTGGGGTCCGTCGGCAGCAGCAGCACCTTGATCTCGTCAAAGAGCTGGGCCGCCCGGGCCTCCGCCTTGTCCAGCTCGGCTCGCATCGAGTCGCGATCGGCGCCGGTGGCGTCGGCCAGCATC
>JALZAH010000375.1 GCA_030948425.1 Actinomycetota bacterium | reverse complement strand
TGCCTGTCTGCGGGACGCGTGATGCAGTCGTACATCGGTCGCGTGGATGTGGCGGTGGCCTACTACAACCCCATGACGCCGGCCGAGCTGGCCGGCATCCGGTGGCTGCACGACCGACCCGGTACAGCGGCGGTGAGTGCCAAGGGTGGCGACATGGTGGCCGGGACGCTCTACGCCTGGAGAATCGAGGGCCTAGCCCACGAGCGAGCGCTTGGGACGGGCCAAGCCTTCCTGGCCGAGCTGGATTCCGCGCAGAGGGACAGCGTCGACGTCGATCGGCTCTTCTCGGGCACCGCCGGCGTGGAGGACGGTCGCATGCGAGTCTCGGCCAGCGAGGCAGCGGTGGACCCTGTCCAGCTCGGGGGCGTGGTGGGTGGCGACTGGTTCTCTCTCGCCGAGCTCGGGCTGGCGCCGATGCCGGCGTCAGCGGCGTCCCCCACAGTCGGTGTGTCCAAGGAAACCGATCGGGCCGAGCTCAGCCTGGATCACGGTGGGCTTGCCGTGCGGGCCTCCGTGCTTACGGCATCGCCGACGGAGGTCGTCGTCACGTTGCGGCGCCCTGCCGGCTCCTCCGAACCCCTCGTAGTCAACCTCGGGCCGCCGGAATCAGCCACCTCCGCAACGCTCCGCGCAGACGGTCACAACGCCTCGGCCGAGCTCGACGTGAACGGACGGGCGGTCACCGTGTCTATCGCAGGCGACGGTGCCATCGCCCGGGTTGACCGTGACTCCCGCACAGGCTCGGCTCGTCTCCATCTCGAGGCTGATCCGTCGACTGAGACCATGACGCTCACCATGGGCGTGAAGGGCCTCGACACCGTCACCCCCGTCCTGTCTACCTACCACGATGTGGACCTGATCCAGCGCCACGACATCAGGTATCTGTTCACCTGGCGGCAGTCGGCCCTGGCACCGATCCTGGCCGAACGGGGTTGCTTCGAACCGGCCGCGCAGAACGACGAGGTGGTGATCTTCCAGGTACGCGACGCGTGCCGACGACCGGTCTCTCCACCGGTCGGGGCCCAGGGCTAGCGATGCGGGTAAAGACCTGGGACGAGTTCTACGGTGACCCTCACACGCTCACCGAAATGCTGCGCTGGAGCGTGACCCACGCGGAGCTCGTCAACGCAGTCGTCGGATCGACACGTGTCCTGGAAGTCGGCACCGGCACCGGCATGCTCTCGGCGCTCGTCAGCCGGTTCTGCGACCGGGTCGTCACCCTCGACAACAGCGCCCACATCCTCCGAACCGCCGGCGACTTCGCCGGCAGTGTAGGAGCTGAGGTCTTGAGCGTGCGCGGCGACGCGTTCCGATTGCCTTGCGCCTCCGACACCTTCGGCGCGTGCTTCTCCCAGGGCCTTCTTGAGCACTTCGGCGACGACGAGGCCGTTGCCCTGGTCGGGGAGCAGCTCAGAGTGGCGCCGCTGGCATACGTCTCCGTCCCCAGCGTCTTCTACCCCCACCTCGGCCGGCGTGGGCCAGGCCTGGTGGGCAACGAGCGGCTCCTGAGCCTGTCCCGGTGGCGGACGATCCTGGGCCGGTGGCCGGTCACGGGGCGGTACTACGCCGACTTCAAGGTCGCATCCGTGGCGGGGCGAACGGTGCCGTGGCCCGCCCAAATCCTGCTCCGGGTCGAACGTGGTTGAGCCGGGCCTCCCGACCGCGGACCGGTGGCGGGCATCGACCCCGCAGGCTCGGACGGCAGGCCGCTACGTCGCCGGGTCGGTCGCCACCGCCCTCGCCGGCCAAGTGCTCCTGTTCGGGCTGTTTGTCGGCCTGCGCTGGTCCGCCCGCAGCGCACAAGCCACCGCCTTCGTGCTCACCGGCTTCCTGTCGTACGGCGTCAACCGCCGATGGGTGTGGGGGCGGCGGGGCCGTTCCGACTTTTGGCGCGAGATCGTCCCGTTCTGGGTGATCGCCGCTGCCGGGCTGCTCCTGTCGACCTTCGGTGCCGGCATCGCCGAATCCCGGGTCGCACACCTCACCGGCAGCCGGGTGCTGCAGGGGCTGGCGGTGGACGGGACGAGCGTTGCGATCGTGGCTGCGCTGTGGGCGGCGAAGTTCGTCCTTCTGGACCGGCTCTTCGAGCGAAGCCCTACCTGACCTGCGCGCTGACCCACGAACGTTCCTGGCGTGGCCGTCGAGC
>JALZAH010000361.1 GCA_030948425.1 Actinomycetota bacterium | reverse complement strand
GGTCCGACCCGTACCGCCCCGGCCGCCGGGTCAAGGAGGCGCCCGAGTGCGGCGGGCCGGTCGAAGCGATCCGGGCAGTACCAGTCAACGGTGCCGTCGGCAGCAACCGTTGCGCCGGTGGCACCGTCACCGATCCAGGAGCGGGCGCCGAGGGGCACCCGGTCGGCATCGGTGATCACCGGTTGGAGACGGTCATTCAGTCACCGACGGCGACGACGTCGACCTCGAGAGGACCGCTCGGGGCCTGGTAGGAGACCCGATCACCGGCCTTGGCGCCCATGAGGACCTGACCGAGAGGGGAGGCGGGGGACACCACCGAGACCCCCTCCCCGCGCTCCTCGATGGAGCCGATGAGGTAGCGCTCCACGTCGTCGTCGCCGACATAGCGCAGCGACACGATGACACCAGGGGTCACCTCGCCGGTGGCCCCGGCCGTCGAGTCGACGATCCGGGCGTCGGAGAGGGTGGCAGCCAGCTGGCGGACCCTGGCTTCCATCTTGCCCTGGGTGTCCTTGGCGGCGTGGTAGTCGCCGTTCTCGGAGAGGTCGCCCAGAGCCCGGGCCGCCTCGATGGCGCGAGCGATCTCCACCCGGCCGCGGGTACGGAGATCGTCGAGCTCGGCGGCCAGGCGTTCGTAGGTGTCGCGGGTGAGTTGCGTCTCAGCCATGGCGTTCCACGCTACTGCGGTTGACGGCGCCCCCTCGATCCACGACACTGTGAGGACTGTGACTCCGTCTGTCGCCTCCTCGCCGATCATCACGTCGGTACGCATCATCGTGTAGCACACCGGTCATCCCACCCGGTGTGCTTCTCCGACCGTCCCTTGAGGGGCGGTTCTTTTCGTTCCGCTTACAAGGAAAGGAATCGCTTGACAGCGCACAAGATCGCCGTGATACCCGGCGACGGGATCGGCACCGAGGTCATCACCGAGGCCCTCAGAGTGGGCCGGGCCGCCGGCGCCCGCCTCGACACCGTCGACTACGACCTCGGGGGGCGGCGTTACCTGGCCACCGGCGAGGTTCTGCCCGACACCGTGCTCACTGAGCTGGCTGGCTTCGACGCCATCCTGCTGGGCGCCATTGGCACACCCGAGGTCCCTCCCGGCGTCCTCGAGCGGGGTCTGCTGCTGAAGCTGCGCTTTGCCCTGGACCTCTACATCAACCTCCGACCCTTCGTGGCCCAGGCCAGCGTCGGTGCCGGGGTACCGATCGACTTCGCCGTCATCCGGGAGAACACCGAGGGCACCTACGCCGGCGAGGGTGGGTTCCTTCGCTACGGGACCCCTGCCGAGGTGGCCACCCAGGGTTCGGTCAACACCCGCTTCGGCGTCGAGCGCTGCATCCGCTACGCCTTCGACCTGGCCCGCAGCCGGCCCCGTCATCACCTGACGTTGGTCCACAAGACCAACGTGTTGACCTTCTCCGGTGACCTGTGGATGCGTACCTTCGAGCAGGTGGCCACCGAGTACCCCGACGTCGACACCGCCTACAACCACATCGACGCCGCCTGCATCTATTGCGTCGAGTCGCCCGATCGCTACGACGTGGTCGTAACCGACAACCTCTTCGGCGACATCCTCACCGACCTGGGAGGGGCCATCGCCGGAGGTATCGGCCGAGCGGCCTCGGCCAACCTGAACCCGGCAAGGACCGGTCCGTCGTTGTTCGAGCCCGTCCACGGCTCGGCCCCCGACATCGCCGGCACCGGACGGGCCAACCCGACGGCAGCCATCATCTCTCTGGCCATGATGCTCGACTTCCTCGGCGCCAACGACGAGGCCAGACGGGTGATCACGGCCGTCGAGCGCTGCGTCGTTGGGCGCTGCGTCGGTGACGCAGCGCCGTCGACCTCGGAGGTCGCTGACGCCGTCATCGAAGAGATCGCTCACTCAGAGGAATCATAGAAAGGACTGCAGAGATGCCGATCGAACCAACCGAGAAGATCTGGATGGACGGCGAGCTCGTGGATTGGGGGGACGCCAAGATCCACATCTTGACCCACACCCTGCATTACGGCTGCGGGGTCTTCGAGGGGATCCGGGCCTACCCGACCGCCGGCGGCCCCGCGGTGTTCCGCCTCACCGACCACGTCACGCGCCTGTTCAACTCGGCGAAGATCTTCATGATCGACGTTCCCTTCACCGTTGAGGAGATCATCGCCGCCACCAAGGACACGGTGCGGGTCAACGGCCTCGACCAGTGCTACATCCGACCCATCGTCTACCTGGGCTACGGGGAGATGGGCCTCAACCCGCTCCCCTGTGCGGTCAACGTGTCGATCGCCGTGTGGCCGTGGGGCGCCTACCTGGGCGACGACGGTGTGGAGCAGGGCGTCCGTATGAAGATCAGCTCCTGGCAGCGTCACGATCCCAACGCCATGCCCCCGGCGGCCAAGGGCACTGGCATGTACATCAACTCCTCGATGGCCAAGATCGAAGCACTCAAGTCCGGCTACGACGAGGCCATCCTCCTGTCGCCTCAGGGCTACGTGAGCGAGTGCACAGGGGAGAACCTCTTCGTGGTGCGCGGTGGGCGGATCATCACCCCGCCCTCGTCGGCGGGGGCCCTCGAGGGCATCACCCAGTCGTCGGTGCTGACCATCGCCCGGGACCTGGGCTACCCCGTCGAGGTGGGCAACATCTTGCGCTCCGACCTGTACGTGGCCGAGGAGGCATTTCTCTCCGGCACCGCCGCCGAGGTCGTCCCCATCTCCTCGGTCGACGATCGCATGGTCGGTGACGGCCGACCCGGACCCATGACCCGGCGCATCCAGGAGGTCTTCTCCGACGCCGTTCGGGGCAGGGTCGACCGCTACAAGGACTGGAACGAACATGTCGGTTGAGGGTCCCGGCCATGCCCACACACCGCTTTCCGCGACCGGCGAGCGGCCGCTGCCTTCGGCGGTCGACATCTACGACACCACCTTGCGGGACGGGAGCCAGCAGGAGGGCCTGTCACTGACCGTGGAGGACAAGCTCCGGGTCGCCCATCAGCTGGACCATCTCGGCGTGGCGTTCATCGAGGGAGGTTGGCCGGGGGCCAACCCCAAAGACGAGGAGTTCTTCCGCCGCGCCGCAGCCGGTGATCTCCCGCTGCACACCGCCACTCTGGTGGCCTTCGGGTCGACCAGGAAGGCCAACGGCCGAGCGGAGACCGACCCCGTACTCGGGCACCTGCTGTCCGCCCGGACCGAGGCGGTGTGTCTGGTGGCCAAGGCGTCGGAACGCCATGTCATCGATGCTCTGCGCACCTCGCTCACCGAGGCCGTCGACATGGTGGCTGATTCCGTCGCCTTCCTGCGCAACCACGGCCGGAGGGTGTTCCTCGACGCCGAGCACTTCTTCGACGGGTACCGGGACAACCAGGGGTTCAGCCTCGACGTCCTGAGGGCCGCCGAGGAAGCAGGAGCCGAGACCCTGGTGCTCTGTGACACCAACGGAGGCAGCCTGCCCTTCGACGTCGAACGGATCGTCGGGGAGGTGCGGGAGCGCACGGGCGTGGGCCTGGGCTGTCACTTCCACAACGACTCGGGCTGCGCGGTGGCCAACTCGCTGATCGCCGTCCGCCAAGGTGTGACCCAGGTGCAGGGGTGCGTGAACGGTTACGGAGAGCGCACCGGCAATGCCGATCTGACCTCCGCGGTACCGGACCTGAGCCTGAAGATGGGCGTGACCACCATCGGTGCCGACCGCCTCCGGCTCCTCACCCCCGTGTCCCACCACATCGCCGAACTGGTCAACGTCATGCCCGCCCCGGACCAGCCCTTCGTCGGCATGTCGGCGTTCACCCACAAGGCGGGCCTGCACACCAGCGCCATCGCCCGGGCCAAGGACGCCTACGAGCACGTGGACCCCGACTCGGTGGGCAATGGCACCCGCTTCGCCGTGTCGGAGATGGCCGGCCGCTCCACGGTGGCGCTCAAGGCCGACCAGCTCGGGCTGGTCCTCGACGACACCGCCGCCGGAGAGGTTGTCGACCGCCTGAAGGATCTCGAGCACCGGGGCTATCACTTCGAAGTAGCCGACGGCTCCCTGGAGCTGCTGATGCGGGAGGCGGCCGGCTGGAAGCAGTCGTTCTTCCACCTGGAGAGTCATCGCGTCGTCGCCGATCTGGGCGAGGCCGGACAGTGGGTCACCGAGGCCACCATCAAGGTCCACGTCGGCGATGAACGCATCCTGGCCGTGGCCGAGGGCAGCGGACCGGTCGATGCCCTCAACACCGCGCTGCGCAAGGCCATCGGCGCCCACTACCCGATGCTGGCCGGCATCCACCTGACCGACTACAAGGTCCGGGTCCTCGACACTGGGCGGGGGACGGCGGCGGTCACCCGGGTCCTCATCGACTCCACAGACGGTGAGCGCAGCTGGACCACCATCGGCGTGTCGGAGAACATCATCGAAGCATCGTGGGAGGCTCTGGCCGCCTCGGTGGTCTTCGGTTTGCTCCACGATGCCGCCGGCCAGCAGACTCGAACGCCGTGACCGACATGCAGGGGAGCAAAGGCCAGATTCGGTGACCCAGCCCGACTATGTGCCCCTGAGCGAGCCGGACCGTGTCCGTCCGTCGGACCGCCTGACCCTGCCGGGGCCGTGG
>JALZAH010000359.1 GCA_030948425.1 Actinomycetota bacterium | reverse complement strand
GCCCCCCAGGCTGCCCCGGCCGCCCAGCCCGCGCCGGCGCCCCAGGCAACCCCGGTCGCCCAAGCGTCCGTTCCCCAGGCTGCCCCTGCCCAGCCGGCCGCGGCCACGCCGCCTCGCCGGGCCGAAGATCCCAAGTCGGCACCGGTGGATGCCTCGGGCTTCTCGTCGGGAGCCTCCGCCTTTGCGCCGGGCACCCAACCGGTTGCGCCTCTGGTGGTTGACCAGCGTCAGGCCTTCGGCCGACCGGCCCAGGCTGCGGGCGGGCGTTCACCTTGGATCCTGGTGCCGTTGGGCCTGGTCGGCCTGGTCCTGCTTTCGGTATCCGGCGCCTCGGTGGTGCGCCAGACCCGCTCGCAGGGTGTTCGGGCCCCGATCTGAGCGACGCACCGGTCACCCCCATCCTGGGCCCGTCGGGGGCCAGGGAAGGCGGAGACAAATGAGCCACGACATCACCTTCGGGCGCCCTCGACCCTCGTTCGCCACCCGCCTGGCTCTTGTCGTCCGGCTGGTCCTGCTGGCCGCGGTCGCGTTCAGCCTGTCGAGCGCGATAGCTGCGGCCGGTACCTCCGCCCCACCAGTCGTCGCCGCCGACCAGGGGCCGTGTGGAGCCAACCCGTGTGGTCCGGTCCCCGCCGACCAGGGGCCCTGTGGAGCGAACCCGTGCGGGGACGTGCCCGGGAACCAGGGCCCGTGCGGAGCGAACCCGTGTGGTGATGTGCCCGCCAGCCAGGGCCCGTGCGGTGCGAACCCGTGCGGCGCGGCGCCCGACGCCAACCCGAACACCGGCGGCCAACCGGCGGCCGCCAATGCCGCTTCGTCCACCACCGCGCCAGGGCCGGCACCCTCCGCACCGGCCAACCAGGCTCCCGGAGAATCACCCACCACCACGGCCGGCGGTTTCCAGGACGGCCAGGCCGCTCCTGGTTTCAAGGTGAGCACGGGCGAGGATGGCAGCGCTGCCGCGTGGGCCATTCCTGTGGGCCTTGTCGTGCTCGTTGCGGCGCTGTTCTTCTGGCTCGCCCGTCGCAACCGCACCCGACACGACCCCTTGTCCTGAGCGCGACCTCTCACTGCCGCCGGCGTTCCTGTCGAACTACCATCGGCCTTACTGCCCGGCGTGGTCGCCGGGCCTGGCCAGTCCACCGGTTCCTACCGGGAGGTCCGGATGTCCCGACGTCCTGGTAAGCAGCGGCTCGCCAAGCGGGCCGTGTTCTGGGTGGCCCTGTGCCTTCCCGCCCTTCTCGTTCTCTACGGCGTCCTTCTCTACCTCACGCTTCCCGACAGCCCCGGCCATGAGGTCACTCTTACCGAGTTCTCCAAGCTCGATGGCAACAGTGGTATCTCCGAGGCCGTCCTGCGCAGCGAGGACCAACGGCTCCAGTTCGTGCGGAACGGCCAGCAGTACTGGGTGGGGCTGCCTTTGAAATCGGACTTCTCCAACCAGTTCCTGAGCGACACCTTGTCCCGCGACATCTCCGTGCGGGTCGACCAGCAGAAGTTCAAGCAGCTGGTGGCACCGGCCACCCTCGTCGTACCGGCGCTCATCATCGTTGTGGCCTTCCTGCTGTTCTTCCTCTTGATGCGATCCAGTGCCTCGAGCCCATTCCTCAAGGCTGCTGCCCGCTGAGGAGCGGAGGCTCGGCCCATCAAGTTCGCCGACGTGGCGGGTGCCGACGAGGCCGTCACCGAGGCGAGGGAGGTGCGTGACTACCTGCTCGACCCCAAGCGGTTCACGGGAATCGGGGCCGAGGCCCCGCGAGGGTTGCTCCTGGTGGGACCTCCGGGCACCGGGAAGACCCTGCTGGCCCGGGCCGTCGCCGGCGAGGCCGGGGTGCCGTTTTTCTCCATGTCGGGCGCAGACTTCGTGGAGATGTACGTCGGCGTCGGGGCGGCTCGGGTGCGTGACCTGTTCCGTCAGGTGCGGGACAGGGCGCCGGCCATTCTGTTCATCGACGAGCTCGACGCCATGGGCCGTACCCGCGCCGGGGGCGGGTCGGGCGCCGTGGGTCAGGACGAGCGCGACCAGACCCTGAACCAGCTCCTGGTGGAGCTCGACGGCTTCGATCGGGACACGGGAGTGGTCCTCATCGGCGCCACCAACCGGCCCGACGTGCTCGACCCCGCCCTGTTGCGGCGCGGGCGCTTCGACCGCCAGATCGTTGTCGACCGTCCCGATCGACTGGGCCGCCTGGCCATCCTCGAGGTGCACGGGCGGACCAAGACGCTGGCCCCCAGTGTCGACCTCGGGCGCCTGGCCACCGAGACGCCAGGCTTCACGGGAGCCGACCTGGCCAGCGTGTTGAACGAGGCCGCCCTGCTGACTGTCCGGCGGGGTCGCTCGTCGATCGACCAGGAAGATCTGGAAGAGGCGGTCGAACGAATCCTGAGCGGCAGTGAGGGCCGTACCCAGTTGCTCACCCCGGCCGACAAGCGGTCGGTGGCATTTCACGAGAGCGGCCATGCCCTGCTGGGCCTCGCCCTGCCCGCCGCCGGGCCGGTGCGCCGAGTCTCGATCGTGGGCCGAGGCCATTCCCTGGGCTCGACCCGGACGGTGCCCGAAGAGGAGAAGGTGGTGGTCACCCAGCTCGATCTCGAGCAGCAGCTCGCGTATCTCATGGCCGGCCGTGCCGCCGACGAGTTGGTGGCCGGTCAGGCCACGACCAGCTGCAAGGACGACCTTCGCCGGGCCACCGACTTGGCCCGGCGCATGGTGTGCGAGCTGGGCATGAGCGAGGGTCTCGGACGGCGCGCCCTCGGACGTCCCGTGGCCGGGCACTTCCTCGGCGACGACCGCATCGACCCCGACTATTCGGCCGAGCTGGCCTCGGCCATCGACGTCCAGATCGGCCGTCTCGTCGACGAGGGTTTCGAGCGGGCCAGCCGGGTGCTCAGCCTCAATCGCGGCCTGCTCGACGAGGTGGCCGAACTGTTGGTCCGGCGCGAAACCCTGCGTGAACCGGACCTGGCGCCCTATGCCGACAGGCTCCAACGCCCTGGGTCCCCATCGAACGGCGGCCGACGAGCCGCCAGCCCGGTTGCGCCTGCGGCGGCACCGACGCCCACGTGAACGACAGTGACCTGGCCATGTCGCCGTGAACGCTGAGGAAGACGAAACCGGATCGTCCCGGCCCCTCGCTCTGGGCTGCCCTGTGGCCTACGGCGTGTCGGCCGTGGGTCGACGTCTCGACGCCTTTGCCCGCCATTGGCCCCTGACGGGGGAACGGCTCCTCGACGTCGGCTGCGGAAACGGCGCTTACACCACTGCCATGGCCCCAGGGTTCACCGAGGTTCACGGCATCGACGTGGAGCCCCGCCGGGTGGAGGAGTTCCGCACGCAGGTGGTACGCGATCCTCGGTTCCATCTGGAGGTCGGCTCAGCCGAGGACCTATCGCAGCCCGACGACCATTTCGATGTGGTCACGGCCATCGAGGTGATCGAACACGTCGTCCACCTCGATCAGGCAATCGCCGAGATCCACCGCGTGCTGCGACCCGGTGGTGCGTTCCTCGTTAGCTGCCCGAATCGACTCTTCCCGCTCGAAACTCACACGGTCCGCCTGGGCCCGGGACGTGAGTACCCCGCCCGGGTGTTTCCATTCCTGCCCTACGTGAAGCCGCTTCACCGCCGGCTGTCGACCGCCCGCAACTTCACCCGGCGCGACCTCACGGTGTTGGCAGCCGCCCACAGGTTCAGGGTGGTCGGATGGGACTGGGTGATGCCGCCGCTCGACAATTGGAGGCCCGGTCGCCGCCTACTCCGGCCGTTCCTCGACCGAGTCGAGCGATCGCCGTTGCGGATCTTCGGAGTGTCGATCATCGCCGTTCTGGTAAAGGACCCCGCTTTCGCGTGAGCGCAACCGGCATCAGGGCACGATGCCGGTTGCCGCCAGTTCCTCTCCGGCATCAGGGTCTCGTCGCACCTTCAGCGCCTCCCACTGCTGGATGGTCTCCATCACGACCCGTTCGGCGAGCGAGGGTCGGCTGGCCATGTCCCACCGTCCTGTCCGGCGGAGCTTCCAGGCGGCCCGAGCCACCCCGTTTGCTCCCCGCGCCGTGGTCTCGGCATGGACCTGCGAGAAACCAGCCTGTGCCATGAGATGGCTCAGCGACGATCGGGTGAATACCTGGAGGTGGCGTGGTGGTTCGAGGGGCTGCCAGTCGTGGCGCACCCGCCGGTGCAGCCAGCTGGATGCATTCGGCGTGAGGACCACCACCTTGCCCGCGGGGACCAAGATCCGGCGGACCTCCTCGAGCACCTCCCGGGGGCGGGGAACATGCTCGAGAGAGTGGCTCATGGTGACCACCTCGAAACTGGCGGTCGGGTAGCCCTGAGCGCGTAACCCGCCGAGGTCGACCGGTAGGCCCCGAGCCCGGGCCACGGCCACGGCGTCAGCATCGAAGTCGAGGCCGCGAACGTCCCATCCCCGCCGGGAAAGCTCCACGAGCGCCCCTCCGTCACCACACCCGACGTCGAGCAGGCGTCCGCGTTCGGTGCTGTTGAGCCGCATCACCTTGAACTCGGCATCGAGACGCCGGCCGGCCCACGGGACCACCAAGAGGGAGGCCACTCGTCCCCAGTTCGACGCCGGCGGCTCGTACCCGAATCGTCGGGCGACATAGGCGTCGGTCCCCAGGTCGCGGACGACCCGGGTCTTCCGGGCCAGCGAACCGGCGACACCACGCCGGGACCGGGGCGACTCTGCCGAGTGGGTGAAGTAGGTGTCGTAGGCCAGGGGCAAATCGTCGTCGACCGGACGGGGGTCGAGCCAGAGAGAGCCACAGGTGTCACAGCGGCGGAAGGACCATTGGCCCGGGGCCTGGAAGACCCGGTCACGCAGGTCGCGGTACAGGACGGGGCCGTCCCCGCCACAGATGGGGCAGGCACCGACGGCTTCGGTGCGCATGACCGTCATGATGGCCGCCTGGGAACCACATGGCGAGCGGCCACGAGGGCCCGGGTGCCGGCGGTGACCACAGTGGCAACCGCCGCCCCACCCACCGACGCCCCTACCGTCAGGGGCACGCCGAGCAGGGGGACGGTGAGGGCACTGGCCACCGCCGCCCGCAACAACGACCTGGTGTCCTGGCGGGCATTGAGGACTCCGGCCAGCACGAAGTACAGGTACTGCGTCATCGAGAAGAAGACAAAGACGCGTAGCTCACCGGCGAGCGCCCGGTAGGGCGACGACGACCCGAAGAACAAGCGGAGGGCCACCTCCGGTGTGGCGAGAAGGACAGCGCAGTAGGCGACCAGCGGCAGCCCGAAGAGGAGACCGTAGCGACGGGCCACGCTCACCTCCATGCGCCGGCGCACCGCGGGGTCGTTCTCGTCGGTGTGGGCGATGCGGGTGGTGACCACGCTGTTCACCGCCAACATGAGCGGGTTGGTGAACCCCATGACCGTCAACAGGGCCTGGAAGGAGCCGACGGCGCTGATCCCGTGCACCGCTCCGAGCAACCACAGAATGGCCTGGATCGTGAGTGCTCCAATGCCGTTGACGAGGAGCAGTGACTTTCCGAGCTGCCAGAACGGCTCGACCGCGTCACGGCCCAGCGCTCCCTGTGCGAACCTCGGCCGCACCTGAGCGGCCTGGACCGCAGCGGCGGCCAACGAGGTCAGGGCCATGACCGCGAGTGCACTCGCCACGGTGAGATTTCCGGTGGCAGCCAGGATCGTCACGCCGACGGCCTGACCCAGGTAGCTGAGCCCGTCACCGGACGTGGCCCTCCGGAACTGCAGGCGCCCGATCAGCGATCGTCGCAGGGTCTCCTGCAGTTGGCTGCCGAGGAGGGCGCACTCGGCCCAGGGCAGGAGGCCGGGTCGGCCCAGCACGAGCAGAGCGACGGTGAGCACCGCGGTGAAGACCGCTGCGCTGACAAGTGTCCAAGCGAGGGCCGCGGGCGGCAGGGACCGGGCGTCGGTCCGGCGCCCGGTCAACACCATCAAGGGAATGCCGATGAGTGATGCGTGGGCGGTGTTGGCGGTGACGAGAATGCCGAGAAGGACACCGAACACCCCAAATTCGGCAGCCGGGAGCCGGCGTCCGAGAACGAGGGTCACGAGGAAGGTGCCGACGCTGACCACGCCCTGGTCGCCCAGCGCCCACAGTCCCGTGGAACGCGGGACGGCGAGAAGCCGCTGCCACATGGCGCCGATGGTGAAGGTCGGGAACATGCTCAGTGGCCTCGACCGGTAGAGTGCCACCCACCGTCGGAGGCTCCGTTCGCGTGCACCGTTCCGAATTTCTCCCCCATCTCCGACAACGCACAAGTCTCGCCCGCCGCGTGGCGCGCAGGCGACTGACCGGTTCCGGCTTGGACGGAGGGGGGGTGGTCGACGACTTCCACCACCTCTATTACGAGTCGGAGGTGTTCGGCGGCACCTGGATGAACACGTTCTGGATGGGGGTTCCTGTGTGGAAGACCCCGTTCGACCTCTGGACGTACCAGGAGCTGATGTACGACCTGCGTCCCGATGTCGTCATCGAGACGGGGACGGCGTTCGGTGGCAGTGCCCTGTTCCTGGCCTCGGTGTGCGATCTCCTCGGCAAGGGTTCGGTCATTTCCGTCGACCTCCGGCCCCGGAACCCGAGGCCGGTTCATCCTCGCATCCGCTATCTCGAGGGCTCCTCGACCGATCCGGCGATGTTTGCCCAGGTCCGTGAGGCAGCGGCCGGGGCCGAGAACGCTCTCGTCCTGCTCGATTCCGACCACAGCTGCGCGCACGTCCTCGATGAGCTGCGCCTGTACAGCTCCCTGGTGCCGTCCGGGAGCTACGTCGTCGTGGAGGACACCGATGTCAACGGTCACCCGGTCGTGGCCGAGTTCGGGCCGGGCCCCATGGAGGCGGTTGACCGGTTCCTCGCCGAGCGGGCACCGTTCGTGATCGACCGCAGCAAGGAGAAGTTCCACATGACGATGAACCCGAGGGGCTTCCTCAAGCGCCTGTGATCACCTGCTCGGCCCCAGCTCCGGTGACGGTGGGCTGCCGGCTCGGGGCCGCTCGATCAGGGGCGATCGAGGAGCGGTCGGGTCGACGAGCAGCGATGAGGCCGAACGCAAGCACGGCGGCCAGCGGTACCAGATGACCGGAATCGAAGTCATCGGTGATGCCGAACAGGAGCAGGAAACAGGCCAGGCCCACGGCGAGCTCGGCATCCTGGTCGAACCCACGAGCGCCCAGGGTCAGGAGAAAGACGACGAAACTCAGCGAGCAGACCAGCCCACCGCGGTAGGCCAGGCCGAGGTAGGTGCTGTGGGTTCCGAGGCTGGCGACGAGCCCGTCCACCCGTGTCTTGATGCCGGCGCCCCCGACTGGGGTAGGGGCGGCCATGACCTCCTTCAGCGTCGGCCCGTAGATGTCCTCACGCGCCACCAAAGAGCCCTGCCGCTGGCTGTTCAGCCGACCGAACCAACTCTGGAGGGGAAGGGCGGGTAAGACGACGACGGTGAGGCCTACCACCAGGCAGACCGACGCTATCCACATGCTGGGTTCGACGAACCGCCTCGTCTTCATGGCCACGACGGCGACGACGGCGACGATGAGGGCAATGACGTCGACGCGGGCGTAGGAGAAATAGAGGGTGTAGGCCGACAACCCGATCACCACGACGCGTACGGGGAGACGCGACATCTTCGGCCCCAGCGAATCGCCAGCGAACAGGACGAGGAGGATGGCCACCGCAGCGAAGGCGCCGGCCCAGGTCGGGTTCCCGAAGATCCCAGCGGTGCGGATGACCACGCGGCCGTAGTAGTCGGGAACGGCCAGACGTACGGTGGAGAAGGACGAAACATTGGGATCGGCCGCCAACGAAGCCGGGAGGAGGCGGGCGAGGGGCAGCGTCGTGTTCATGAATGCCGGATAGATCGACCGGGCAATGACGACGAGCACACCCTGCACTGCGGCCAAGTCGACGATGCCCCGTGCCAGGCCATCGACATCGGTCCGGTCCCATGAGCGACTGATGACGAGGCATAGTGTGATCCACACCGTGAGGTTGGCTGATGCGCCAAGCAGCCGCGGGATCGGGGCCTGGAAGGCGGCGGCCACGAACAGACTTGCAACGAGACAGCCCGTCGTCACCAGGAGAGCGACCGGACGCCGGGCGAACGGGCGCCGGTCCATGACCACCAGAACCAGGAGGAACGGCCACCAGAGGAACCCGACTCCCGCCAGCCAGAAGGCCGCGTAGGAGTCGACGGATCTCCGGTTCACGAGGCCCCTACATCGATGAGGTCGGACACCATGTCGCTCGGCAGTCTCAAAGCGCACGCTGGAGTGCTGTGGAGGACGGCCGGTCGTCGGCTCTACATCGGTTCTTCAGCGGAACGCCAGGTGGTCGACAGCTTTCGCCGTCTCTACCTCGAGTCGCAGGTCGACACGTGTTGGATGGGTGAGTTCACTCCGACACCACCTACCGACTTGTGGAGCTACCAGGAGATCTTCCATGACACCCGGCCAGAGCTGATCGCCGCGCGCGCCACACCGAATGCCGGTTACCTGCGCACGCTCTGTCGTATCGCCGGACGAGGTGAGGTGTTCGCCTGGGACGGGGACGACAAGACCGAGGATGGTGAGCGGTTGGAAGCCCTCACCGACTTGGCGCGAGGCAAGAGCAGCCTGATGGTCGTTCTCGGCTCTTGCGACGGCCACGCCCATCTCCCCTTCCAACTGCGCCGCCTGGGCGGCCTCGTGACGGCAGGAAATTATCTGATCGTCGAAGACACCGCTCCCGAGCGGACCCACTCCGACCCGGCCGGCGTGATCAAGGAGTTCGTCGGCGAAGACGCCTCGTTCATGGTCGACCGTACCCCGGAGAAGTTCTATCTCACCTTCAATCCCGGTGGGTATCTTCGACGCCAGGGGTCGACGTGGCCAGGTCGCTCGACGGGGAACGTCTGGAATGGGTGAACATTCAGCGAATCTTCAGGCGCCCGGCCGTGACGGCGCAGACTTCGACAGGTAAGATTTCTCTGGTAGATGCGTTCGCAGGCGGCGCGACATCCCATAGGGGCCATGGTGCGAGCACGACAATCCCTTGACGTGAACGAAGCATCCGCCCGCTTTGCCAAATGCCTGGCCCACGACTGGTCGAGCGGCCGGGTGACGGTTGGCACGTGGATCAACCATCACGGGGCTCTCCAGCACCTGGCGGCCGGCACGCGGACGCTCGGCCAAGTCGATTACGTCGGCGTCGACGGGCTCCTTCTCATGCGCCTGTTGGGTCGGGGATCGCACGAGCGCACGAGCGCTGATCTCGTCCTGCCCGTGCTGCTACCGCAGTTGGTAGGCGCACGGATCGCTCTGGTCGGCTCTGATCGACCGTCGCTCGATCGAGCTGCCAGCGTGGTAGCCGACGACCTGCTGGCCCCGGGCGCAACGATCGTCGATGTCCGTGACGGCTACGCGGAGCTCCCGGACGCGTCCGGCCTGTCGGCATGGGTACAGGCCCACCGACCCGATGTTGTCGTTGTCGGGTTGGGAACGGTCCTGCAGGAACAGTGGGCTCTCGACGTCGCCGCAGCGATGCCTTCTGGCCTGGTGCTCACGTGCGGCGGCTTCTTCGATCAGGTGCAGCAGGCGCCGTACTATCCCTGGTGGGCGTACGACCTCAGATTGAACTGGGCGGTGAGGTTCGCACGGGAGCCGAGGCGGCTCTGGCGTCGCTACAGCCTCGAGGCCGCGCAGGCGATCAACGCCCGTCAGCGCTTCCGGACCGACATCGGATGCCTCCCCGGTTATCTCGCCTACCGCGCCGCCGTGGCGGGTCGTCCGGTGCTTCGGGTGGCCCCTCACAATGGGACGAAGAGGCGGCGCTGGGAAAGCCGCACCATGGTCGGTTCCTATCCCAAGGGCGCCCCGGAACCTTGGCCGGAATCGCGGGCGCCACAGTGGGAGCGCTCGCGCTAACTGCACGGTCGAAGGGCGCCACGTGCGGCGGTTGTTGAGCTTCGCCATCCTGGCTTCGATGAAGGTGCTGAGCGTCACCCTCATCGCCGCGGCGACCGTGGTTCCTGCCGTGATCGCCCGGATGCTTCACCAACAGCTTTCGCCCGGATGCTGTGGCTGTCCGACTCATCGGCGGACTGGTTTGTGCCCGCACCAGACGCAACAACGCTCGGTGTTGACGAAGCGCCCGCCGAGCTGGATCTGGCGGCCACCCTCGATCTGGTGACGGCCGAAACGGCACTGCAGCCGGTGCCACACGTCGACGGGGTGCACTTCCCGGCATGCCCACCATGTGCCCACTCGGGCCCAGGTTCCCTCCTTGGCGACGGCCGGTGGTGCGACCGGCGGGGCGGGCCACGGCGACGTCGCTCCAGGGCTGTCGTTCGGGGCGGTGCGCTGAGCCGCGTCGAGCTCCCGGGCCACGCCGAAGCGGGAGACGCGGTCGCCGATGGGGCGCAC
>JALZAH010000324.1 GCA_030948425.1 Actinomycetota bacterium | reverse complement strand
CCAGTCGGTTCGCACCGAGCCGCTGGCCACCAGGACCCAGGCCCGCTGGCGAGGCGGGGCCGGCAGTCGGCGCAGCTTCATCCCGCTGTCCTCGAGAAGCCGGTCCCGCTTGGCCGTGTTGCACGGCCGGCAGGCGGCCACCACGTTGTCCCACGCATGCGGGCCACCTTTGCTCCGGGGAATGACGTGATCGATGTTTTCCGCCGACGCACCGCAGTATTGGCAGCGATGGCCGTCCCGGGCGAAGACGGCCCGCCGGTTGAGAGCGATGCGAGCCTGGTAGGGAACCCGCACATAGTGGCTGAGGCGGACGACCGAGGGTTCGGCCAGGGTGATCCGCTCGGAGCGGAACACGCCCCCGGTGTCGTGGAGCACCTCGGCCTTGTCCTCCAGGCTCAGAAGCAGGGCCCGCCGGGTGGACACGATGCAAAGCGGCTCGTAGGAGGCATTGAGGACGAGCGCCTGGGCCATGTCGCTGCGTTCCTACCGCCTGCCGTCCTGACGGATCGACGCCTGAACGGTCGTCGCCGTCATCGGTGGGCCAGGGAGCACCTCAGAAATGTACTCGGCAGTTCGGCGCTGCGCTCACCATTCGCCTGCCCTCAACCTCCGATGGCGCGCATGCGCTTGCACCATTGCAGATAGGCGACGACCTCGGTCGGGGTCAGGCGCCCCAGGCCCCTCCCCCCGAGCATGGTCTCGCTGCGGAACGCCACATAGTCGACGGAGGGTGCGGGCGTCGGCGGCCACCGGCGCCGCCACCCCGGCACCGCCGTGCGCGCCACCATGCGGATCGCCGTTCCCCACAGGCCGGGACGGAGGACGACGCCGAGAGCGGTTCGCCCGGGTCGGGCCAGGCGGAGGCCACCCAGCGCGGCACGCAGGGGACGCCCCCCGGTGCCGGCCGCGCCTGTCATTGCTGAGCCTCGGTTCCGCTCCCACCGGGAAGGCGGCCCAACCCCCTTCGGGCGACAGCCGCCGCTCCCACCAGGGGGCCGTCGACGCCCAGGGCACTCGGCACGATCTCGGCGCGGCGCGAGAAGCTCAAGCGGCAGCGCTGGTCCATCTCCGTCCTGGCGGCGGCGAAGAACGGGGCACCGAAGCCGAGGGCCACGGATCCCGCCACGGTGGCCAGCTTCACGTCGAGCAGGTTGCAGACCGAGGCCACACCCCGACCGACCAAGCGGCCCGTGCGCTCCCGCATGGCCCGGTCGGCCTGGGCGGGGGGACGCCCGGTCATGGCGGCGATGGACAAGCCTGAAGCCTCGGCCTCGAGGCACCCGTATCCACCGCACTCGCAGTGACGGCCATCCGGTTCGACGATCACGTGCCCGATGTGGCCGGCATTGCCGTCGTCACCGTCGAGGAGGCGCCCGTCGACCACGATGCCTCCGCCGACGCCGGTGGACACGACCATCGACAAGAACCCCTGCCGGCCGACGCCGGCGCCGACCCAGGCCTCACCGAGTGCCAACGCCTTGGCATCGTTGTCCAACCAGGTGGGCAGACCGGTGCGATCAGCCAGGCGGTCGCTCAGGGGGAAGTTCCTCCACGCAGGGATGTTCAGGGGTGACACCAGGGTGCCCCCGCCGGTCATGGGACCGCCGATGCCGACACCGCACGCTACCGGTGCCCACTCCGGGGGAACCTGGGCCACCAGGCGCTCAAGCTCGCCGAAGGGGTCGGTTCCGTCTGTCGGGGTCGGCCACCTCATGGACCACAACACCTGACCCAGCCCGTCGACGACAGCCACGGCCATCTTGGTGCCCCCGATGTCGACAGCCAGGACCCGATCACAGCGCGGCGCGGACCGGTCAGGGGCGCTCATGACGGTCACCGTAGGTCCCCGAAGCGTGCCAAGGTCGCCGATGAGGCGCCCGGGCGCACCACTGGGCGGGAGGTACGCTACGCCCGGAGCCGACAAGGAGGCACGTGGCCAGACAACCGACGGCAACGGCCCCTGCGGTGGAGACCCTTGCCGGGATCTTCGAGGCGGTGGTTGCCAATGTCTCCCGGGTCATCCAAGGCAAGGAACAGGCGATCCGGCTGGCTCTGGTAGGCATCGCCGCCGAGGGCCACATCCTCGTCGAGGACGTCCCCGGTGTGGGCAAGACCAGCCTGGCCAAGGCATTGGCCCGCTCGTTCGACTTGACCTGGAGCCGGATCCAGTTCACGCCCGACCTCTTGCCCTCCGACGTCACCGGTGTCAGCGTCTACGACCGGGCCGAACGCAGCTTCACCTTCCGGCCCGGTGGGGTCTTCGCCAACGTGGTGCTCGCCGACGAGATCAACCGGGCCTCTCCGCGCACCCAGGCCGCTCTGCTCGAGTCCATGCAGGAACGCCAGGTCACTCTCGACGGGGTCACCCGGCCGTTGCCGTCCCCGTTCCTGGTGATCGCCACGCAGAACCCCACTGAGCACCAGGGAACGTACCCCCTCCCGGAGAGTCAGCTCGACCGGTTCCTGCTTCGCCTACGGATGGGCTACCCAGCTCGCGACGCCGAGTTGGCCATGCTCGACACCTCTGATGACCGCTCGGTCGACGATCTGGCACCGGTGGCCGGCCCGGCCTCGGTGACCACCATGGTCGACGTCGCTACGCACATCCACGTTGCCCCCGCCATCAAGGGCTACATCGTCGATCTGGCCACCGCCACCCGGGCCCATCCCGGCCTGGCCCTCGGAATGTCGCCGCGGGCCGTTCTCGCCCTGCAACGCGCCGCCCGGGCCCTCGCCGCATCGGTGGGGCGGAGCTACGTTGTGCCTGACGACGTCAAAGCCCTGATCGGCCCGGTCCTCGAGCACCGGGTGACGGCCAGTCCCGAAGCGGCATTGGGAGGCCGGGACATCGCCGACCTCCTCGACGACGCCATACGCTCCGTCTCCGTTCCCCCCGGGCGAAGCGGCAGCCGGTGACCCGCCGTCGCCGAAGCGGCCGATCGATGCCCCGCCAGGGAGGGAGGCCCACGCCATGACCCTCACGGGGCGTGGCTGGGCGCTCGGGGTCATCACGGTGGCGCTGGTCGTGGCCGGAGTGCTGTTCGGCATCGAGGAGCTCTTCGCCGTCGCTGCCGCCACCTTGATCCTCATCATCTCGTGCGCCTTGTGGGTGTGGCGGAGGCCGTGGAGCCTGCGCAGTGCCCGCCAGGTCACGCCAAGTCGAGTCCCGGCCGGGGCTCACGCTGGCGTCGAGTTGGGCATCCGCAACATCTCGGATCGCCGATCGCCGGTAGTTGCGGTGCGCTACTCCTTCGGTGGTCGCCTTCATGGGTCATTTGCGCTGGCTCCGATGCACCCCGGCGAGACGGCACGGGCCTCGCATCGGCTGCCGACCACCGAACGGGGGGTCTTCACCATCGGTCCGCTGCTGCTCGAGATCGCCGACCCCTTCGGCCTGGTGTCGGCCACCCGCCGTGGGGCGGAGTCGTCCATCCTCACCGTCTACCCGCGCATCGTCTCGCTGCAGCCTCCCCGCCGGAGCCTGGGGGCTGACCCGCACGCCCCCGACGCCATGTCGGTGATCGTCCACCACGGAAGCGATTTCTACGCTGTCCGCGAGTACCGGACGGGCGACGATCTGCGGCGCGTCCACTGGCCGTCGACCGCGCGGCTCGACGAGCTGATGGTCCGCCAGGAGGAGACGCCGTCGCAGGGTCGTCTCAGCGTGGCCGTCGACCTGCGCCCGGCCACCTGGGCCGGCGGTGGCCTGGAGACCGCCCTGTCCGCGGCGGCCAGCGTCGCCGACGCCGCCCTCGCCGACGGCCTGGTGGTGCGCCTCATCACCACCGCCGGGGTGAGCACCCGCTTCGCCTCGGGCAGCGCCCAACGGGTGATCATCCTCGACGCTTTGGCCGATGTGGATCTGGGAGCTTCTGATCTGGGCACCGGCGCCCTGGCTCGGTTGGTCGACGCCAGGTCCGGCGAGGCAGTCGTGGTGGTCACCTCCAGCAGTGAGACGGGCCGATCCCTGGTATCTGGTTTCGTCCGCACGCAGCGTCACCTGCTC
>JALZAH010000321.1 GCA_030948425.1 Actinomycetota bacterium | reverse complement strand
AGCTGGGTGGCCTCGGTTTGGAACTTGGCGTACGCGGTCGGGGTCGCCGAGCCCTGGACGTCTTGGGCGGCGACGGTGACCGGCAGGCCCAGCCATCCCGGCACCTCGAGGAGACCCCGGTTCGTGGTGCCGCCGGCCGGCTGGGCACCGAAGAACGCTTCGGCCGAGTAGGCGGGGTTCATGATCTGCGCTGGGGTACCCCACCCTGACGCCGGGCGTTGCTGAAAGATGCCGACGCTGTCATGGTCGGCGCCGAGCCCGTCGTTGGCCAGACCCAACGACGCCGGTACGGCCGGGTTAGCCAGGTTGCGAATCCCTGACTCGTCGAGCGCGGTGGCCAGAGCGACCACCCAGCCCTGTTGGGGGATGCCCAACGTCTTGGCCACCCCGATGATGGTCTGCACATAGGCGGTCTGGTTGGCGCTGACCGGGGCAGCGCCGGGGGCGGCTGCGCCGCCGGCACCGGACGCGCAGGCCGCCGCCGCCTGCTGCTGGGCGTTGCCGAGAGCGACCAGCAAGATCATCACGAACACGATCGGCAGGAACGCGGCGATGGTGCCGCCGATGACCATCCCGCCCTTGCCCCCCATCAGATGGGGCGGGGGGCGGGTTCCGCCGCTGCGGGAGAAGGGGTGCGGAGACGACCGGAGCGGTCACGGCTGGCCGTGACATCGCGGCCGTTGAGGGTCCTCCAGCCGTCGCCGTGCCCGTTGGCGAGCTTGCAGCCAGCGAACGGGCCGGCCGGCCCGGTGATCACACCGAGGGTGCGGTGGGCGTGATCCCACCAGCCGAGCATCGCCGACGGCTCCCGTCTGGCCTGCTCCCACGCCGCCCACAGGGCGGTCAGCTGCAGGTGCACCTCGGCATGGTCCTGCCATCCCGGGCACCAGAACAGGTCCGCAGGGGTGCGGCGGGTGAGCACCAGCGCGAACCACTCCTCGAACCACGCTTCGACGTTCGGGTAGGCCCGTGTCTTCTGGCCGGGCACCCAGTTGGGGTCATGGGTGTCGCGGCAACCCCGGAACGGCCCGTCAAGGGCCACGACCCGGTCCAGGTGACGGTCAAGGACATCGACCCACCACCGAGCCGCCAGGCCAGGGTCGCTCAGGGCGTGCTCGCGTGACGCCGCCAGCTCCATCAGCCGGACAAGGACCGGGGGATGCTCGGCCCAGTTGTTGCACCACAGGGCAGTCCCAGCATCGAGACGGCCGACCGCCCATGGGTACACGTAGGCGTTGACGAAGTCGGTCACCTCGGCGATGTCCAAGCTGAGCCTGTTGGGGGCCTCGTAGTCCATCCCGTCGCCCGTCTCGTCATCCTCGCCGTCGTCGAGGTCCTCGTCGGGATCGAAGTCGCCGGCGCCGGTCATGACCGGCCGTTGGCGATAGCGAGCAGCACATCGGCATGGCACGGCGGGCCAGGGCACCAGCACGCCAGGTCTTTGCCTTGCAGGGCCTCGGTGGCGGCCTGGCGCAGCTGATCCTGGGCGGGCCGCATGATCCACTCCCGGTAGGCGTCGACCGCCTGCACCCGGGTGCGGCCGGTAGCGGGGAACGGATTCCCCCACCTCGTCGGGCGGGCGACCGACATCGCGTTGGGCGGCATCCGCCAGCCCTTCGTCCTGCGCTGGATGACCCGGACCGGAGCGGGAGCGCTCATGCCACCACCGATTCGGCTTCGGCCACGATCCGGGCCTCCTCGGTCATCCCGTTCGCCCCGTAGCGCGAGATGCTCTGCTTGATCCGGGGGGCGATGGACCGGTTGGTTTGCCACCCGGTCGGACGGACCAGCATCGGCGAACAGGCGGACAGGGTGACCGCCGCCCGGTTGTAGCGCATGGCCGCCAGCTGGTCGACGGTGAGCGCCTGATGGTCCCGCCACGCCGTGGTGCTCGACCCTTTGCCCTGGCCGCCACGGTGGCGGGTCACGTCTTTGACACGGACGGTCCCAAACAGCTTCTCCAGGTTGTCGAGATGGGTTCGGTCCTCCACGCCGCCCATGGTGATGCGAACGTTGGCGGCCGACAGGAGAGCCTGGGCGGGCTCGGCGCCGAACGTCATCCGCATCTGCGCGGGGGACTGGAACACGGCCAGCAGGGGGATGCCCCGGGACCCGAAGAACGAGAACAGACCCGGGAGCTGGCGCCAGGGGCACACGTTGCCGCACTCGTCGAGGGCGCCGAGCATCGGGACCTTGAGGCGGCCGCCGGGCATGACGGTCGCCTTCTCGTCCGCGGAGAGCAACACATCCGCGGTGAGCGCGGTGATGAGGGGCCTGAGCACATCGGACCCTTCCTTCGACAGCGAGTACAGGGTGTCGGTGGAGGTGGCATGGGCGGCGGGGAGGAACTCCTTGCGCTGCCCGCCAGGGTCCTCGATCCACTGGCGCAGCTCAGGGGACTGCATCCAGTCGACCGCCTTCATCGCCGTACCGAACACCCCGCCCCGCTGCTTCTCCGGTTGACGCAACACCGAGGCGACGGCCTCGGCGGTGGCTTCGAACAGCGATGCCCGTTCCAGACCGTCGATGGTGTCCTGGGCACCATGCGATGCGCTTGGGTGGAGCACCTCGACCGCTTCCTGGGCCCGCTGGGGGTCGGTGAGCCACCAAAAGATCGCCGAGGCCGGCTTGTCGGCCAGCGCGGCAGCGAAGATCAACCCGGACAGCAACTGGGTGCCGGCCGTCTCGAAATAGGCGTCCGGGACCGCGTTCGCCGACTTGGACGTGTCGATCCAGATCTGCGCCAGCTCGGTGGCGGCCTGGACGGTCGTGACCCGACGCAGAGGGTTCCACCACCACTCAGGCGTCGCCCCGACGACCTTCTGCGGGTCGAAGACCCATACCGTGCCCCGCTCCTCTCGGAGCAGCCTGGTGGTGTCGACAATGTCACGCTTGTTGGAGGTGGCCACCACCGGCCCGTCAGCGGCGGCGATGGCCGGGATCACATAGCTGGTGGACTTGCCGACCCGGG
>JALZAH010000298.1 GCA_030948425.1 Actinomycetota bacterium | reverse complement strand
GCGTACGCTCGACGCTCGGAGAAGGGTGGTAGAGGTGCAACCAGGCAACGATCGATCTCGGTTCGTCACCGTCAGCGAGGTGGCCGACCAGCTGCGGGTGTCCAACATGACGGTGTATCGGCTGATCCAGTCCGCCCAGCTGCCGGCTGTGCGGGTCGGACGTTCCTACCGGATCCGGGCGGATGACGTGGACCGCTACCTGGCCGAGCAGTACAACCAGGTCGGCTGACCGTCCCCGGCCCTGTGCCGGGTGCACCTCCGGGACAGCTGACCGAGCGACGTGGGCGGCGACCGCTTCGGGCCTCGTCCACGGTCACCTTCATCAGCGACTTCGGGTCGGGGAACGAGTTCGTCGGAGTGGTCCACCTGGTCATCGCCGGGATCGCTCCCGGGGCGCAGGTGATCGACCTGACCCACCGGGTGCCCGCCCATGACGTGGCCGCCGGGGCCAGGGTTCTGGTTCGGGCCGCGCCGTGGCTGAGCGGGGTCGTCCTGGCCTTGGTCGACCCGGGTGCGGGAACGCGGACACGGGCGGTAGCTGTCGAGGCCGTCGATGGCCGCGGCGACCGGCCGGTGATCCTGGTGGGTCCCGACAATGGCCTCCTGCTGTCCGCCGTTCGGGCCCTGGGGGGCTTCGGGCGGGCCGTGGAGGTAGATCGGGGGCCCGAGGGCGGCCGGGTTGGCGCCACGTTCGACGGCCGGGACGTGCTGGCTCCGGTCGCCGCCCACCTCTGCAACGGGATGGACCTGGGGGACCTGGGCCGGACTGTCGACCCCGCCGGCCTGGTGGAGCTGAGCGACCAGGCGCCGACCATCGGCCCCGACGGTGCCCTGGTCGGCCACGTGCAGTGGATCGACCACTTCGGCAACGTCGAGCTCGACATCGCCGGCCCCCTGGTCGCCGGTTGGGAGCCGAGCGTCGACGTGACCGTCGCCGACGGCTCGCCCCTCACCGTGCCGGTGGTCGTCGCCTACCAGGAGATCCCTGCCGGCACCGTCGGCTTGATGGTTGACTCCGAAGGATGGGTGTCCCTGGCTGCCAACCGGACCTCGGCCGCTGCCGCCCTCCGCCTGGTCGAGGGCGATCCCATCGCTCTGCGGGCCGGGCGTTCGACGCCCGCCGCCACGCCACCCCCGCCCCCCACCGAGGACTGACACCTCCTCGGGTTTCGGTCTCCATCGGGTGGTCGGTACCCTTGGGCAGTGCCGTCCCACAAGATTCCCGAGGCGACCGTGGCTCGGCTCCCGGTCTATCTGCGAGCGCTGGCCGAGAGCGCCAAGGAGCGGACCACGACGATCTCGTCGGACCTGCTTGCCGTGCGGGCCGGGGTCAACGCCGCCCAGGTGCGCAAGGATCTCTCGCATCTCGGTTCCTACGGTGTGCGCGGTGTCGGCTACGACGTCGCCTACCTGATAGCCCAGGTCAACCGGCAGCTGGGTCTCACCGAGGACCGCAGGGTGGCCATCATCGGCGCCGGCAACCTCGGGCGGGCCCTTCTCAACTACCACGGCTTCGCCGAACGCGGCTTCCACATCGTGGCCGCCTTCGACTCCGACCCGGCGAAGATCGGTGAGCGGGTACAGAGCACCGTCATCCGCTCCGTAGCGGAGATGGCCGATTCGGTGGTGGAGGACAAGGTCGCCATCGCCGTGATCACCACACCGCCCACCGTCGCCCAGGACCTGACCGACCTGTTGGTCGGCGCCGGTGTGGTTTCGATCCTCAACTTCGCCCCCACCGTGTTGACCGTCCCCGATCACGTCACCCTCCGCCAGGTGGACCTTGGTATCGAACTGCAGATCCTGAGCTTCTATGAGCAGCAGGCCTCGGCCGCCGCCCGATCTACCCCGGCCGCCGATGCCGGTTGACGACCCCCTGTACCCGGTCAACCTGGTTCTGACCGGTCGCAGCTGCCTGGTCGTCGGTGGGGGAACGGTGGCGGCCCGCAAGGTCGACGGACTCCTGGCCGCCGGTGCGTTGGTCACCGTCGTCTCCCCCGTCATCGTCGAGGAGATCCGGTCCCGCCTCGTCACCCTTGTCGAACGCCGCTACCGCTCCGAGGACATGGAGCGACGGTGGTTGGTGATCACCGCCACCGACGACCCTGCGGTCAATCGTGTCGTGCGCGACGACGGTGAGGCCGCCGGGGTTTGGGTCAACGCCGCCGACGATCCGGCCTCGTGCTCGTTCATCCTGCCGGCGGTCGTTCGCCAGGGGCCGGTCATGGTGGCCATCTCCACGTCGGGATACAGCCCGGCTCTGGCGTCCTGGCTGAGGGGCCACGTGGACCGGGAGATGGGGCCCGAGGTGGCCGTGCTCGCGGGCATGCTCAATGACGCCCGGGAAGCATTGCACGCCGCCGGGCGTTCCACCGAGGGCATCGACTGGCGGTCGGCGCTGGATTGGGACATGCTCGACCTGATCAGGACCGGTCGGACCGCCCGAGCAAGGGAGCGCGTGGACGCGTGTCTGTCGTCGTCGTTGGACTGAACAACCGAACAGTACCCCTCGGGATCCTCGAGGGGATGACGATCGAACCCGCTCGTCTGCCCAAGGCGCTCCACGATCTGGTCAGCCGGGACCACGTGAGCGAGGTCGTCGTGGTGTCGACCTGTGCCCGCACGGAGATCTACGCGGTGGCCAACCGGTTCCACGGCGCCATGAGCGATATCCGCAACTTCCTGGCCGGGTGGAGCGGGACACCACCCGAGGCGTTCGGTGACCATCTGTACTCCTACCATGAGGACGAGGCCGTCCGGCATCTGTTCCTGGTGGCCGCCGGCGCCGACTCGGCGGTGCTCGGCGAAGGTGAGGTCCTCCACCAGGTGCGGACCTCGTGGGACGCGGCCCGGGCCGACGGAGCCGCCGGCCCGATCCTCTCCGGGCTGTTCCGCCAGGCCATGGAGGTCGGCAAACGGGTTCGCTCGGAGACAGCGATAGCCCGAGGGACGACCTCGTTGTCCCAGGCGGCGGTGGCCATGGCCGCCGCTCGGCTCGGCACGTTGGCCGGGCGCAGCACGCTGGTGGTGGGCGCCGGGGAGATGGGTGAGTCCATGGCCGTCGCCCTCAGCGCGGTGCCTGCTGCAGGTCCGGTCTTGGTCGCCAACCGCACCTGGTCACGAGGCACCGCCCTGGCCCGGCGCATCGGGGGTCGAGCCGTGCAGTGGGACGCCGTGCCCGAAGCCTTGGAGGCAGCCGACGTGCTGCTCACCTCCACCGGTTCAACCGAGGTCCTGCTCGATGTCGAGACCATGGAGACCGTCCTCGAGGCCCGGGTTGGGCGACCACTGCTGATCGTCGACATCGCCGTACCCCGAGATGTGGAGCCGGCGGTCGGCTTGCTCAGTGGCGTCACGCTCCTCGACATGGATGACCTCAAAGGGTTCGCCGACGATGCCGTAGCCAGCCGTCGAGGTGAGCTGCCCGCCGCCGAGCGCATCATCGTCGAGGAGGTCGACCGGTACTTTGCCGTCTCCGCCCAGCGCCAGGCCGCCC
Organism: Actinomycetota bacterium; assembly: GCA_030948425.1. Classification (GTDB taxonomy): domain Bacteria; phylum Actinomycetota; class Acidimicrobiia; order Acidimicrobiales; family Palsa-688; genus JALZAH01. The sequence goes on along the minus strand of JALZAH010000298.1, from coordinate 21,729 downwards.
CCGTCGTTGTCGGTCTGCGGGAGAAGGCCGAGGCCATCCGGGTGGCGGAGCTGGCGCGCTTCGATGTTCGTTTGGCCGATCTCGACGACCGCCAGCGTCGCGCCGTGGAGTCCCTGACGCGTGGTCTGGTCGCCAAGCTCCTTCACGAGCCGACCGTCACCGTCAAGGCCGCCGCCGGTGCCCCCCAGGGCGAACAGTTGGCCGCCGCTCTGCGCCGCCTGTTCGACCTGGAGTGACCCTGGCGTTCGACGCCCCGTGGCCCGCCGGGCGGACCGCTGACGGGTCGGCTGTGTGGGCCTCATAGCGACCTTGGGCCCACTTCGTGTGGCCACCAGGGCCAGCGCCCTGGCCCGTTGGCAGGCAGGCGAGGTGGCGCGCCTTCTGCGTCTGGTCGATCCCGGTCTCGACGTCGAGCTGGTGATCACCGACACGGTCGGAGACCGCCGTCTCGACGTGGCCATCACCGAGCTCGGCGGCCAGGGGGTGTTCGTCAAAGAGGTCCAGGCCGCAGTCCTCGACGGTCGGGCCGATCTCGCCGTCCACTCGGCCAAGGACCTGCCGTCACTGACAGCTCCGGGCCTTCACCTCATCGCCGTTCCCACTCGGGGAGACCCACGCGATGCTCTGGTCGGGGCCGGCTGGGACGACCTCGGCCCCGGGGCCGTGGTCGCCACCGGCTCGGTTCGCCGCCGGGCCCAGCTGGCATGGTTGCGCCCTGACCTGTCCTTCGTCGGCCTGCGGGGCAACATCGCCACCCGCTTGGATCGTTGCCCGCCCGGCGGCGCCGTGGTGGTGGCGGCCGCCGCCCTGGAACGGCTGGGGATGGCCCATAGGGCCCATCACGTCTTCTCGCCGTCGGTGCTGTTGCCCCAGGTCGGCCAAGGGGCGATGGCCGTGGAGTGCCGTGGCGGGGACCGACGGGTGGCCGAGCTGTTGGCCGACATCGACGACCCGCTCGCCCACCGGGCGGTGGACGCCGAGCGCGGCTTCCTGGCCCGATTGGGCAGCGGTTGTGATCTGCCTGTCGGTGCCTGGGCCACGGTGGACGGCGACACGATCAGGGTGGAGGCCATGGTCGCCTCCATCGACGGCCACGTCCTGCTCAAGGGCCATGCCTCCGGGCCCGCCTGCGACCCGGCGGCGCTGGGCGCATCGCTCGCCGATCGCTTGGTCGTCGACGCCGGCGGGGCCGCATTGCTCGAAGACGGGTTCGTGGTGCCCGCCCACGCCCAAGGCGTTCCATGACGGTCTACCTCGTCGGCGCCGGTCCCGGCGACCCGGGCCTGCTCACCGTGCGGGCCGCCGAGGTCCTCGCCGGTGCCGGCGTCGTCGTTCACGATCGCCTGGCCGAGGCCAGCGTGGTCGACCTGGCGCCCCCGACGGCCCGACGCATCGATGTCGGCAAGGCCCCCGGGGGCCCCATCCGCCAGGACAGCATCAACGAGCTGCTCGTCTCCCTGGCCACCGAGCACGCCACGGTCGTCCGCCTCAAGGGAGGCGACCCGTTCGTGTTCGGGCGCGGCGGTGAGGAGGCCCTCGCCCTGAGCGCCGCCGGTGTCGACTTCGAAGTGATCCCCGGCGTCACCTCGGCCGTGGCCGTGGCCGCCTACGCCGGCGTGCCCGTCACCCACCGGGGCCTGTCCACCTCGTTCACCGTGGTCACCGGCCATCGTCGTGACGCCCTCGACCCTGAGACCGACTGGTCGGCGTTGGCCGCCGTTGGCGGGACCATCGTGGTGCTGATGGGCGTCGCCCATCGAGGCGAGATCGCCCAACGACTCAGGGACGCAGGCATGGATCCCGCCACCCCGGTCACCGCCGTGCAGTGGGGCACCCGACCTGAGCAGCGCACCATCCGGACGACCCTGGCCCAGCTGGGTGATGCCGTCGTCCACCCGCCCGCCACCATGGTCATCGGCGCCGTGGCCAGCCTGGACCTGGCCTGGTACGAGCGCCGGCCGCTGCTCGGCCGCCGGGTGGTGGTGACCCGCTCCACCGAACAGGCTTCGGGGTTGGTGAAGCGCCTGGCCTCCGCCGGGGCTCGCGCCGTCGAGGTCCCGACGATCGCGGTAGCCGAGCCGGCCGACGGGGGAGCGGCCCTGGCCCGGGCCGGTGTCGACCTGGCCGCCGGTCGCTACGACTGGGTGGTGTTCACCTCGGTCAACGCCGTCGACCGGTTGGGGGCGGTCCTTCGCGACGCCCGCGCCTTTGCGGGCTGTCGGATCGCCGCCATCGGGCCGGGAACCGCAGCTGCCCTGGCCGGCCGCCACCTGATCGCCGACCTGGTACCACAGCGGGCCATCGCCGAGGGCCTCCTGGCCGCCTGGCCGCCTCGCCCCGAAGCCGGCGGCCGGGTGCTCCTCCCCCGCGCCGCAGTCGCCCGCGACGCTCTGCCTGACGGTCTCGTTGCCGCTGGCTGGCGGGTGGATGTCGTCGACGCCTACCGCACGGTGCCCCGGGAACCCTCGGCTGACCAGCGCAGTGCGGTCGCCGACGCCGACGCCATCTGTTTCACATCGTCGTCCACGGTGACCAACTACCTCGAGACCCTCGGCACGGATCGGGTGCCGCCCACCGTCGCCTGCATCGGACCGGTCACCGCCGCCACCGCCCGCCGGGCCGGCCTCACCGTGACCACGGTGGCTGCCAGGCACACCGTGCCCGGGCTTGTCGATGCCCTGATCGCCGCTCTGAGCTGAACGCTCCGATCAGGCCGGCGGCGTCAGCGACCTGCTGGCTGGGCTGCGGGGCGGCGACATCGGCGTCTCGGGTCCGGCGGCCAGCGAGACCACCAGGAGCGGGTCATCTTGGTTGGGGTGCTCTGCGAGGATGGGTAGCCCGATGTTCGCCGGCGTCGTCGCCCAGGGAGGCCGTTACCCCCATGTCCCCCAGCTTTCCCGCCCTTCGCATGCGCAGGCTGCGTCGCACATCGCGGCTGCGTGATCTGGTCGCCGAGACTCGACTTGGCCCCACCGACCTGGTCGCCCCCCTCTTCGTCCGGGAGGGCATCGACGGACCGCAGCCCATAGCGTCGCTCCCCGGCGTGGTCCAACACAGCGTCGAGTCGTTGATCAAAGAAGCCCGCCGCCTGGTCGGTCTCGGAGTCCCCGGCCTGGTGCTCTTCGGCGTGCCGGCCACCAAGGACAGCGTCGGCAGCGCCGCCTGGGACCCCGACGGCATCGTCCAGGTCGCACTCCGGCGGGTTCGCGATGAGGTCGGCGACTCCCTGGTGATCATGGCCGACCTGTGCCTCGATGAGTACACCGACCACGGTCACTGTGGGGTCCTCACCGCCCACGGGGAGGTGGACAATGACCTCACCGTCGAGTTGTACGCCAAGGTGGCGGAGGCTCAGGCCGATGCCGGTGCCGACGTCGTTGCCCCGTCGGGGATGATGGACGGCCAGGTGGCGACCATCCGGGCCGCCCTGGACGGCACCGGGCACACCGACGTGGCCGTCATGGCCTATGCAGCCAAATACGCGTCCGGCCTGTACGGGCCCTTTCGCGACGCCGTCGACGTCAGCATCGCCGGCGGGGGCGACCGTCGGGGCTATCAACAAGACGTCCGCAACCGGCGCGAGGCGCTCCGGGAGATCGACCTCGACATCGCCGAGGGGGCCGACATGGTCATGGTCAAGCCGGCGTTGGCCTATCTCGACGTGATCGCCGCCGCCCGGGCCCGGATCGAGGTTCCCCTCGCCGCCTACCACGTGAGCGGCGAGTACGCCATGATCAAAGCGGCTGCCGAGCGGGGCTGGATCGATGGCGCCGCCGTGGCCCTCGAACACATCACCGCCATCAAGCGAGCCGGGGCCGACATCATCGTCACCTATCTGGCGGCCGAGCTGGCTGAGACCCTGGCCACCCTCGCTGGTGGAGGCATCGGTGGCTGAGACCAACGCCTCTCTGTGGGAGCGGGCCCAGCGCGTCACCCCCGGCGGGGTCAACTCGCCCGTGCGGGCCTTTCGCTCGGTCGGCGGCCACCCGTACTTCGTGGCCCGGGGGCGGGGAGCCTACATCTGGGACGTGGAAGGTACCCGCTACCTCGACTACGTCCAGTCCTACGGTGCCTCCATCCTCGGCCACGCCCACCCGGCGGTCGTCTCCGCCATCAAGAAGGCGGCCGCCGAGGGAACCACCTTCGGCGCCCCCACCGAGCGCGAGGTGCTGCTGGCCGAGGAGATCTGCCGGCGCGTCGCCGGTTGCGACTGGGCCCGCCTGGTGTCGAGCGGGACCGAAGCGACCATGTCCGCCGTCCGCCTGGCCCGTGGTGTCACCGGGCGCAACCGCATCGTGGTGTTCGACGGCTGCTACCACGGCCACAGCGACGGGCTGCTGGCCGGAGGGGGCAGTGGGGTGGCCACCCTGGGCATCCCCGCCTCGGTGGGTGTGCCTCCCGGGGCGGTCGCAGAGACCCTCGTGGTCCCCTACAACGTCGTTGCCGACATCGGTCCCGACGTGGCGTGTGTCATCGTCGAGCCGGTGGCCGCCAACATGGGCCTGGTCCCGCCGGTCGCTGGATTCCTCGAGGGTCTGCGCGCCTCCTGCGACCGGGCCGGGGCGCTGCTCATCTTCGACGAGGTGATCACCGGCTTCCGGGTGGCATGCGGCGGTGCCGTGGAGCTGCTCGGCGTCCGACCCGACCTGTGGTGCTTCGGCAAGGTCATCGGTGGCGGCCTGCCTCTCGCCGCCTTCGGCGGCCGGCGGGACCTGATGGACGCCCTGGCCCCCCTTGGCCCCGTCTACCAGGCCGGCACGCTGTCGGGGAACCCCCTGGCCACCGCCGCCGGTCTCACCGTGCTCTCCCACCTGGAGCCGTCCGACTACACCGACCTGGCGGCCCGGGTTGCCCGCCTGGCGTCGGGGTTGGCCTCCATCCTGGCCGACGCCGGCATCCCCGCCCAGGTGCCCGTGGTCGGGCCACTGCTCGGCGTGTTCTTCGGGGCCGAGTCGGTCATCGACCATGCCGGGGCCCGAGCCTCCGCCGAGCAGGGCTGGTACCCGGGGCTCATGCACGGCCTGCTCAGTGCCGGGATCGCACTGGCTCCGGGCGCCTACGAGGTGGCCTTCCCGGGCCTGGCCCATGGCGACGCAGAGATCGACCACACCCTCGAGGTAGCCGCGTCGGTCATCCCTGCGTTGGCCGCCCACGGCCCCACGCCCGCCACCTGAGGGGCTCGTCCCCCGGGCCGTTGCTCAGATGCTGGCCGGGGCCAGTCGGGAGACGGCGGCCAGCGCCTTGTAGGCGGCCTCTGCCGGACCCAGCTCGTCGGGGCGGAGCAGGTTGGCCATGATCCGCATGACCCACTCCATCAGGGTCCGGCTGTGCATGCCGGTCGACACGAGCAGCCGCATGAGCTCAGGGTGACCGATGATTCGAACGAACGCCCGGGCCACCTTGAAGTACAGACCGTAGGTCTCCTCCAGGCGCTGCTCGTAGCTCGACAGGGCGGTGCCGTCACCGCTGGCCAAGGCCACGTGGATGGCCTCAGCGGCCATGCGCCCGGTCTCGTAGGCGTAGGCGATGCCTTCGCCGTTGAAGGGGTTGATGGTGCCCCCGGCGTCGCCCACCACCAGGTACGTGGGACCGGAGTGGGGGCCGACGGACATGCCCATGGGCAGCCGGCCCCCGGTCGGCAGCCCGCAGCATGTCTCGGGACGCAGGTCCCAGGACGCGGGCGCGTACTCGACGAAGCTGGCCATCAGGTGGGTGGTGTTGACGGCTTTCCACTGGTTGAAGGTGGACAGAAGACCGATCCCGACGTTGACCCGCCCGTCACCCACAGGAAAGATCCAGCCGTATCCGGGGAGGACATTGCCCTGCTTGTCGCGAATGTCGAGCCAGCTGTCGATCCACGGCTCATCGTGGCGGGGCGAGGTGTAATAGCCCCGGATGGCCATGCCCAGGGGATAGTTGCGGTTGCGGCTGGTGCCCAGAGCTCGACCGAAGCGGGAGTTGGCGCCATCGGCCACGATCACGTAGCGGGCTCGAACCTCGACCGGCGCCTCGTCGGGCTCGTCCTTGCGGACGATCCTCGCTCCCCGAACCAGGCCCGACTCGACGATGGGTTCGGTGGCCTCGGCCCGCTCCCACACCGTCGCCCCCGCCTTGGTGGCTCGGCCGGCGACAAGAGCATCCAGATCTTTTCTGGTGATGACATAGCCGTAGGACGGCAGGTCGGGATGAGACGGCCAGGCCAACTCCAGCGTCTTGCCGAACCCGTGGGAGCGCAGACCGTCGTAGCGGTGGCCGGCGGAGGCCAGCTCGTCGCTCAGACCCATCTCCTCGAGCTGCTTGACCGACCGGGGTGTGAGCCCGTCGCCGCAGGTCTTCTCCCGGGGGAAGCGCTTGCGCTCCACCACGGTCACATCGTGGCCGGCGGCAGCCAACCAGTAGGCGGCTGCCCCCCCGGAGGGGCCACCGCCGATCACGAGCACATCGGTCTGGCGCGTTTCGCTCGGGGCGGGCACGCCATCAATCTACGCGTCGGCTGTCGCTACGGCATCGGAGTCGACGAACGGCGGTGGTGTTTGTACGCTGAGGCTGCCTCCACCCGAGGCAGTCCACCAACCCTGAGGGAACGTGAGATGGAGCAGTACCTCCCCATCGTCTTGCTTCTGGCCTTGGCCATGGCCTTTGCGGTCGGCTCGTTCGCGGCGTCGAAGCTTCTCGGTCCCTCTCGGCCGACGGGGGCCAAGGAAGGCCCCTACGAGTCGGGCATCGCCACCCAGGCCAATCAGTCGGTCCGCTTTCCGGTCCGCTTCTTCATGGTGGCGATGATCTTCATCATCTTCGACATCGAGGTGGTGTTCCTCTATCCATGGGCCGTCGACTACCACCAGCTGAACCTCTTCGGCCTGGGGGAGATGGCGGCGTTCGCACTGGTCGTCTTCATCTCCTTCGCCTATCTGGTGTCCAACGGTGCGCTGGACTGGGGCCCGCGCCGCCGCTCGGCGCGCCAGGACTCTGCGGTCACCCGCACGACGAGCTCTACCGTCCGGCGGGTCCCCCGCCCCTCCGAGCTGGCGCAGGGGACCGACACCATCGCCCGCGACGAGCAGGCTGAGGCGCCCGTGGAGCGGTCAAAGGGGCGGCCGGCACCATCGTCCGAACCGGCGCCGGGGCCATCCGAACCGGTGCCCGCCGGCAACTGAGTCCGGCCCCGCCCCTCCCGGCGTGGCCTCGAGAGGAGATTCGCCCATGGGTCTCGAGAACCTCCAACACAACTTCTTGACCGGTTCGCTCGAAGGGATGGTCAAGTGGGCTCGTTCGTCGAGCTCCTGGGCGGCCAACTTCGGGTTGGCCTGCTGCGCCATGGAGATGATGGCCGCCGGCGCGGCCAACTACGACCTGGCCCGTTTCGGCATGGAGGTCTTCCGGGCATCGCCGCGTCAGGCCGACGTGATGATCGTGGCCGGCCGGGTCAGCCAGAAGATGGCGCCCGTGCTGCGCCAGGTCTACGACCAGATGATGGAGCCCAAGTGGGTCATCTCCATGGGCGTGTGCGCCAGCACCGGGGGGATGTTCAACAACTACGCCATAGTCCAGGGCGTCGATCAGGTTGTGCCGGTGGATGTCTACGCTCCTGGCTGCCCGCCGGGTCCCGAGACGCTGATCCACTCGATCCTGACCCTGCATCAGAAGATTCGCCTGGGCGAGATCACCCGACGTCGGTCCGAGGGGATCGGGGCCGGCATCCATCTCGACCGGGCCGGGGAGCGGGAGCCGGTGCGCATCGGTCTCGGGTCGTCGAGCGGTGCTGCTTCGTGAGTGACGCCGTGAGTGACGCCCCCCATAGCGACAACGACGACGCACCGGCCGGTGACGCCGCCCCCGGTGCCGCCCATCACCCCGTCGACGACGAAGCGGCCGCAGCGAAAGCTCAGGAGACGGCCCGGGCGGCCAATGACGCCGGTCACAAGGGCGGCAGTGGGGGGGGAGGCGCCTCGGCGGATGCCCCGGCGGACGCCGGCGAGGCCGACGAAGAAGGAGCGGAACCGTCCGCATCGGTGTCCGAGTCGGTGCCCGAGCTGCACGGCCATCCCCTGACCGACAGCCTCGGTCAGGCCGTGGTCCACTGTGCCCCGCAAAGTTACCTGCAGCTTTGCCGGGCGCTGCACGACGAGGGCTACGACATGATGATCGGGGTCACTGCGGTCGACTACCTGGTACACCCGGGGCGGGCCTTGCCTGACGCCATCGCCGCCGAGCGCTTCGAGGTCGTCGTCGAGTTGGCCGCAGTGACCACCCGCCGGCGCATCCGGGTCCGTTGCCAGGTGCCGGCGGCGGACCCGACGGTGCCCACCCTTTTCGACGTGTGGCCCGGTGCGGAGGCTCACGAGCGCGAGACCTATGACATGTACGGGATCGTCTTCGAGGGCCATCCCGATCCCAGTCGCATCCTCATGCCCGAGGACTGGGAGGGTCACCCGCTGCGCAAGGACTACGCCACCGGTCGGGTGCCGGTCCAGTTCAAGGAGTCACCGGGCCGTCGATGACACCTCCGAGGACCGGCCCGCCACCACGTGTTACCAGCAACCGAGCGACCGTGAGAAGAGGGATCACGCCATGACCAGCAAGACCAGCCCGACGGATCAGACTTCGACGGGAAGGGTCGATGCCGCCGAGGGGTCGTACGGGGCCTCCGAAGGGTCGAACGTGGAGGGGACGGACCGCAGCGAAGAGGGCTCCCAGGTCCGGCCGGCGTCGATGATCGACAAGTTGCTGGGCCGGAAGTCGCCCGGTCAGGCCGAGCTGACCAACCTCCTGCGCAAGGCGACGTCCGAGGGCGCACAGGAGATGATGGCCCGGGCCCGGACCCAGGCCGCGGAGCTCCGACGCGAAGGCGGGGTGCTGCGGCTCCCCGAAGGTGCGGGGGTCGACCCAGCCGACCTGGACATCGACGTGCCCGACGAAGAGACCATGATCCTCAACCTGGGGCCGTCGCATCCCTCGACGCATGGGGTGCTACGGGTCATGTTGGAGCTCGACGGCGAGACCATCATCCGCTCGAAGCCGGTCGTCGGCTACCTCCACACCGGAATGGAGAAGACGGCTGAGGAGCTCATGTACCACCAGGGGGGCACCAACGTCACCCGGATGGACTACCTGTCGCCGTTCTTCAACGAGCTGGCCTTCTCCCTCAGCGTGGAGAAGCTCCTGGGCGTGGAGGTGCCACCTCGGGCGGTATGGATCCGGATGCTCATGTGCGAGCTCAACCGGATCAGCTCCCACTTCTTGTGGCTGGCCACCACCGGATCGGACATCGGGGCCATCAACATGCTCGTCTACGGGTGGCGCGAGCGCGAGGTGCTCCTGTCGTTCTTCGAGAAGGTCACCGGCCTGCGCATGAACCACAACTACATCCGCCCGGGCGGGGTGGCCGCAGAGCTCCCCGACGGGTGGCGTGACGACGTCGCCGCCATCTGCGAGGCCATCCCCAAGCGCATGGACGACTACGACCGGCTCCTGTCCGGCCAGCCCATCGCCAGCCGGCGCCTGCAGGGGGTCGGACCGCTCGACGCAGCCACGGCCATCAGCCTGGGTGTCACCGGACCGCTCCTCCGAGCTGCCGGCGTGGCCTGGGATGTGCGTCGCGACACCCCGTACCTGGCCTACGACGAGGTCGACTTCGACGTGATCGTCGGCACCGAGGGTGACTGCTGGGACCGTTTCGCCGTGCGCTTCAACGAGATCCGCGAGTCCATCAAGATCGTCACCCAGATCGTCGAGATGATGCCGAAGGGCGACTACCGGGTTCAGGACAAGAAGGTCACCCCGCCGCCGCGCAGCCGCATCGACGAATCGATGGAGGCGCTCATCCACCACTTCAAGCTCTACACCGAAGGCTTCAAGGTCCCCGTGGGCGAGACCTACGTACCGATCGAGTCGGCCCGGGGGGAGATGGGCTGTTACCTGGTATCCGACGGCTCGTCGCGGCCGTACCGGGCCCACATCCGCGCCGCCAGCTTCGCCAACCTGGCAGCCCTGCCGGTCATGGCCCAGGGGGGACTGCTAGCTGATGCCATCGTGTTGGTCTCGACGATCGACCCGGTGCTCGGAGACGTGGACCGATGACCCCTGCCGGCTCGGCCAGCCCTTCCCCCGGTCGGGACCATGGCCGGCCTGATCGGCTCGTTTGGCTGCGGGCCCTGTTGGTCAACAAGGATCACCCGACGTGGCTCGGCTGAACCCCAGAAACGAGCAGCGGGCGCGCGACCTGGTCGCTCTGTATCCCCAGCCTCGCTCTGCGCTGATCCCCATCCTTCACATCGTCCAGGAGCAGGACGGCTATCTCAGCACCGACGGCATGGCACACGCTGGTGCTCTGGTGGGTCTCGAACCGGCCGAGGTGTCGGGCACGGCCACCTTCTACGACATGTTTCACCTGGAGCCCGTCGGAACGTATCTGGTGGCCGTGTGCACCAACATCGCCTGCATGCTCCAGGGCGCCTACGAGCTCCTCGAGCATGCCGAGGAGTCCCTCGGGGTAGCCCCCGGCGGGACCACTGAGGATTCCATGTTCACCCTGGAGGACGCCGAGTGTCTGGCCTTGTGCGGCAACGCGCCGTGCCTGACGGTCAACTGGCGGTTCTTCGGCGATGTCGACCGGGACCGCTTCGACAAGCTCATCGACGACCTACGAGCTGGTCGGCTGACTTCGGAGGTTCCCCCCCACGGCACACTGTCGCGCTTTGATCGGGCGGCTGGTCTGGCAGCTCCGGGGGAGAGCGTCAACGCCGCCGGTGGGCCCCTCGGAGCCCCCGCCGGAGGAACCGATCAGGCGCCCCTGGCCGTCACCACCGGAGCCCCGACTCCTGCCCACCGTGACGGTCGGCTCGCCGGTGGCCCTGCGGTGGCATCCCCCGATCTTCACACCACGCACACCACCACGGCCGTCGTCGCCCTCGACGGTGGCCGCCCCCGGCGAGACCCCGTCGACGGTCCCGGAGATGGAACAGCAACGTGACCGTCACCCGGGCGCCCCGCATCGTCACCCGCCGCCTCGGTCAACCGAGGTCGTGGACCCTCGACTCCTACCTGGCCGACGGCGGCTATGAGGGTCTGCGTACGGCGTTGGCGATGTCCCCCGCAGACATCAACACCACGGTCAACACCGCCAACATCCTGGGCCGGGGGGGAGCAGGCTTCGAGGCCGGCAGAAAGTGGGGGATGCTGGCCAAGAAGACCCCGGTGTATCTCACAATCAACGCTGATGAGAGCGAGCCGGCCACCTTCAAGGATCACATGCTGATCGAAGGGGACCCTCACATGCTGATCGAGGGTGCACTCATCTGTGCCTATGCGGTGGGCGCCGACCAGATCTTCTTGTATGTCCGCGGCGAGTTCCCCCTGGGCATCGAGCGGTTGCAGGTTGCGCTCAACGAGGCCTACGCCCATGGTGCGGTGGGGCGGGACATCTTCGCCAGCGGCTGGTCCATCGACATCGTCGTGCACCCCGGCGCCGGCGCCTACATCTGCGGCGAGGAGACAGCCCTGCTCGAGTCGTTGGAGGGCAAACGTGGCTATCCGCGCATCAAGCCCCCGTACTTCCCTGCTGCGGTAGGTCTGTACGGCGCGCCGACCATCGTCAACAACGTGGAGACCGTGTGCAACCTGCCGTGGGTGATGACCCATGGCGGCGACGCCTTCGCCGAGCTCGGTGAAGGACGGTCAAAGGGGACCAAGCTGCTGGCCCTGGCCGGTCATGTGAAGCGTCCTGGCAACTACGAGCTGGAGTTTGCCAAGGCCAGCTTCCGGGACCTCATCTATCATCCTGCGCTCGGTGGTGGCATCCGCGACGACAACGAGCTCAAGGCGTTCATCCCTGGCGGCGCCTCCTCACCGTGGTTGGGCCCCGAGCACCTCGACGTGCTGCTGGCCAACGAGAAGATCGCCGAGGTCGGCACCATGGCCGGCTCCGGCTCGGTCGTGCCCATGGACCACACCACCTGTTCGGTGCGGGCCGCGTGGCGCATCGTTCGCTTCTTCCAGCGGGAATCCTGTGGGCAGTGCACGCCGTGCCGGGAAGGAAGCGGATGGTTGGAGAAGATCCTGGCCCGCATCGAAGGAGGCCAGGGACGGGAATCGGATCTGGATCTGCTGATGGACGTGTGTGACAACATCTCTCCCGGGGTGAAGTGGCCCCCTGCGCAGACGACGATCTGCGTGCTCGGTCCGTCGATGCCCCCGGCCGTCTCGGCCGGCATCACCATGTTCCGCGACGAGTTCCTGACCCACATTCGAGATGGGCGCTGTCCGTTCCCACCCGATCGTCTTCCGGCAAGGGTTGCCCGTGTCTGAACCATCACGCCCCGGCGGGGTCGCTGCCCCGTACGTGCCACCCTTCCCGACGCAGAGCGCCGTCGGCACCCCTGCGCCCACAGCGCCCAGGACCGACGAGACCGTGACCATCAACCTCGACGGCCGCCCGGTCACCGTGCCCAAGGGGCAACTGATCATCACCGCGGCCGAGGAAGCGGGGGTCTACATCCCCCGCTTCTGTTATCACCCGCGCATGAAACCGGTCGGTATGTGCCGCATGTGCCTGGTTGAGGTCGTCGGACCGCGGGGCTCCTCGCTCATCCCGGCCTGCTACAACCCGGTGGGCGACGGCATGGACATCCGGACCCAGAGCCAGCCGACCAAGAAGGCCCAGGACGGCGTCTTGGAGTTCCTCCTGATCAACCATCCCCTCGACTGTCCGGTCTGTGACAAGGGGGGTGAGTGCCCCCTCCAGGATCAGACACTCTCGTATGGGCCCGGCGAGACCCGCTTCGTCGAGGAGAAGCGCCACTGGGACAAGCCGATCCCCATCTCCGACCTTGTCTACCTGGATCGCGAACGCTGCATCCAGTGCGGACGTTGCGTGCGCTTCGCCGACGAGGTAGCCGGTGATCCCCTGATCGACTTCGCAGCACGCGGGGATGAGACCGAGGTGGCCACCTTCCCAGACTCCCCGTTCTCCTCGTACTTCTCCGGCAACATCGTCCAGATCTGCCCGGTGGGGGCCCTGACCGCCACCCCCTACCGCTTCCGGGCCCGTCCGTGGGACCTCGAGCAGGTGGAGAGCAGCTGCACGTCCTGCTCGATCGGTTGCCGGGTAGCCGTGCAGTCCAGCTCCGACGAGGTGACCCGCTACATCGGGGTGGACTCCGACCCTGTCAACTGGGGGTGGCTCTGCGACAAGGGCCGCTTCGACTACACGTCGTTGCGCAGCGATCAGCGCATCACCGTACCGCTGATGCGTCGCGGTGAAGAGCTGGTCGAGGTCAGCTGGGCCGAGGCTCTCGACGCAGCGGCCGTGGGGCTGGCCGCAGCTCGAGACGTCGGCGCCCGCAATCCGGGCTCCAATGACGGCGTGGCGGTGATCGGCGGGGCCCGCCTGCCCAACGAGGACGCCTACGTGTGGGCCAAGGCGGCCCGGACGGCGCTGGGCACCGACAACGTGGACGCCCAGATGGGCGACGGCCTGCCGGCCACCACCGTCCTCGGCCTACCACGCGCCACCATCGACGAGGCCGTTGCCGCTCCGCTCGTCGTGACCCTGGCACCCGACGTCAAAGAAGAGTTGCCGATCGTGTACCTGCGCCTGCGTGACGCAGCCCGAGAAGGCTCCCTGCCCATCGTGGAGCTGGCTCCCCGCCGGGGCGGCCTTTCCCGCTATGCGGCGCAGAGCCTGTGTTACCGCCCGGGCGAGGTCGTCGACCTGGTGCGGGCCCTGGCCGGGTCCTCCCCCGTCGACGGACCAGTTGCCGGCGTCGCCGCCGTAGACATCGAGGGCGCCCGTCAGCGGATGGCGGACGCCTGGGAGCGCGGTCGCCCCGGTGCCCCGTCCATCGTGGTCATCCTCGGCCGGCCGTCCATGGCGGAATCGGGAGCTTCGATCGCCTCCGCCGCCCACATGCTGGCCGGCCTGCCCGGCGTTGCCTTCCTCTCGGCGCTGCGCCGCTCCAACGTCCACGGGGCCCTCGACCTGGGTCTGGCCCCTGGGATCCTCCCCGGCCGGGTCGCCCTCGAGGAGGGTCGCTCGTACTACGAGGAGGCATGGGGGGCCGAGCTCCCCGCCAAGCCCGGTCTCGACACCGCCGGAATCCTGGCGTCGGCCGCCGCGGGTCGGCTCGGGGGCCTGGTCCTTGTCGGCGCCGACCCTGTCGCCGACTTCCCCGACGCCGCCGCCGCCGCCCGGGGCATGCAAGGCGCCCGTTTCGTCGTGGCCGTCGACACATTCCTCACCGCCTCCTCCCGTCATGCCGACGTGTTCCTGCCGGCGGCCACCTACGCCGAGCGGCGGGGGACCTTCACCAACCTCGAGGGGCGTATCTCCTGGCTGGGCCAGATGGTCACGGTCCCCGGCATGGGCTGGCCGGACTGGATGATTGCCACCGAGCTGGCCGACCGGCTGGGCACCGATCTGGGTTTCACCAGCCTGGAGGAGATCTGGGCCGAGGTCGAACGGCTGTCACCGCTGCACCGGGGTGCTGGTTACGACACCCTGGCCAGCCGTCAGGGGCGCGACGGTGTCGTCGTCCCGATCGACCCCGACGCCGGCCATGTCGCCCCCCGCCGCCTGGACCCGATGGCCGATCCCGGCATCGCATCCACGGAGAACCACATGGCGTCACCGACACCGCTGAGCGGTGCCGGTGCAGGCCGGGTGGACGTGACGGTGGCGAGCGGCGAAGCCGACGGTGCTGCTCTGGGGGGCGCCGATTCCGCCCTGGCCGAGTCCTCCCGGCCCACTTCGGCCGACACCGCCGGCAAGCGGCCGACCATGATCACCGTGCCCGCGGCCGGCTCCGCTGCCACGAGGCCACCGCCGGGCGACGGCCTGCGCCTGGTGGCCACCAGAAACCTCTGGGACGCCGGCACCATCGTGACGCGCTCGTCCGGTCTGGGCGGACTGGCCCCGGCGCCGACCGTGGGGATCCGTCCTGACGATCTTGAGCGCCTGGGCATCGCCGAGGGGACCTCGGTCCGGATCACCTCGGCCAAGGGAACCGTGGTCGCCCCCGCCCGGGCCGAATGGGGCCTGGCGCCTCGGTGCGTGTCGCTACCGTGGAACAGCCCGTTGGCGGCCATCAACACCCTCATCGATGCCGCAGCCCCCTATACCGAGGTCGGTCTCGAGCCGGCTGGGGACCGGGATCAAACCACCACCCGACCAGCTGAGGAGGCGACCGACCATGCATGATCTCTTTCAGGGCGACCCGCTGTTCAACCACGGGCTGAACCTGGCCGTGTGGATCATCCTGGCGGTCAAGGCGGTCGTGGTCTTTGCCATCGTCATGCTCTCGGTGCTGTTCATGGTCATGTACGAGCGCAAGGCGGTGGCCTTGCTCGGCGTTCGCCACGGACCGAACCGGGCCGGGCCCGGTGGTTGGCTGCAGTCCCTGGCCGACGGCACCAAGCTGTTCTTCAAGGAGGCGTTCCTACCAGCCCGCGCCGACAAGTGGGTCTACAAGGCGGCCCCGTACCTGTCCTTGGTGCCGGCCTTCCTGGCCTTCTCCATCGTCCCCATGGGCGGCCACATCACCATCGCCGGGCACACCACCCGCCTCCAGCTGGTCGATCCCCAGTGGGGCATCCTCCTGCTCCTCATGTGCTCGGGCGTGGGCGTCTACGGCATCATGCTCGCCGGCTGGGCGTCAGGGGCCAAGTACTCCCTGCTGGGATCGGTCCGGGCCAGTGCCCAGATGGTCTCCTATGAGGCGGTGGTCGGCCTGACCGTGGCCACCGTGGTGGTGGTGACCGGCTCAGTGCACACCAGCGCCATTGTCGGGTCTCAACACGGAGGGTTCCTCTACCACTGGAACATCATCCGCACCGGACTGATCCCCTTCGCCCTGTTCGCCATCGCCATCACCGCCGAGATGGCCCGGCCGCCATTCGACCTGGTCGAGGCGGAGGAGGAGATCTCGGGCGGGTTCAACATGGAGTACTCGTCTATCGGGTTCGCCTTGTTCTACCTGGCTGAGTACATGAACCTGGTCACCAACTCGGCCATCATCACCACGCTGTGGCTGGGTGGACCCGACGGTCCCAGGATCTTCGGGGTCAGCATCGGGCCGGTGTGGTTCGTGATCAAGGTCCTGATCCTGCTGTTCATCTTCGTGTGGATCCGGGCCACTCTGCCCCGCATGCGCTACGACCAGCTCATGGAGATGGGTTGGAAGCAGCTCATCCCTGGGGCGCTGGCGCTGTTGATGATCGTCGCCGGCTTCGAGGTCAGTGCCGGCTACGGCTTCATGGCCATCGGGCTGAGTGCCATCGCCCTGCTCCTGTTGTCCCGGGCCATCGACGTCGGCCGGGAGGCCCGAGAGGTCGAGGAAGGCATGCCCGAAGGGCACTACCGGGAGGCGAACCGATGAGCTTCCTCAACTTCTTCAAAGGCTTCGTGGTCACCGGCAAGCTGCCTTTCAAACCCAAGGTCACGGTGCAGTACCCCGAGGACAAGCGGCCCAAGCCGGAGCGCTTCCACGGCCGACACGTCCTCAACCGCTACGAGGACGGCATGGAGAAGTGCATCGGGTGCGAGCTGTGCGCCGGGGTGTGCCCGGCCCGGTGCATCTACGTGCGCGGCGCCGACAACCCTCCCGACGCCCCGGTGTCCCCCGGCGAGCGCTACGGCTTCGTCTACGAGATCAACTTTCTGCGCTGCATCCACTGCGATCTGTGCGTGGAGGCGTGCCCGACCGAGGCCATCACCGAATCCAAGATGTTCGAGTGGTCCTTCACCAGTCGGGAACAGGCCATCTACACCAAAGCCGAGCTCCTGGTCGACGACTCCGGCAGTCCACGCAAGCTGCCGTGGGAGGACTGGAAGCCCGGCGACGAGCGCAACACCTCCGGGTGGGTGCGGGCCACCAGCCCGGCGGGTTCGGCGGCCATGGAGGGCATCCCCTTGTGGTCCGGCGAGCTCGGACACGGGGTCCGCCCCGCTCAGGCCGGCCAGACCGATCCCGACGCCGCCGACTTCGCGGCCGATGTCGACGTCTCGCTGCGGGAGGTGGCATCGGGGGCCCTGGAGGGCATCGGAGTCAGCGGGCAGCGCCCCGCCCGGGTCGCTCGGCGCGACCAGCCGGTCCCGGCGAAGGTCGAGGTAGAGCCATGATTGCCGCTCTCGCTCCCCGAGCCCACGGCGTCCTGGGCAATGCTGCGTCGTCTGGGGTCCACCTGGCTCACGCATCCGCCTGGGTGGTCTTCGTGATCGGCGGCGTGCTCATCCTGGCCGGCGCCTTCGGGGTGGTGCTGCTGCGCAACCCCGTGCACTGCGCGCTGATGCTGGTCACGACCCTCTTCGGCGTCGCTGTGGAGTTCATCGACCAGCAGGCCGACTTCCTGGCCGCCGTGCAGATCATCGTCTACGCCGGCGCCGTGGTCATCCTGTTCCTGTTCGTGATCATGTTCTTGGGGGTGGACCGCAAAGAGCGCGTGGCCGCCGAAGCGTTCCGGGGCCAGAAGCCGCTGGCCGCCATCCTCGGAGTCATCACCCTCATCGAGCTGCTCGTCCTGTCCCGGGTCCAGCACTGGACCGGTGGCACCCACAGCCTGTCGGGCCCCCTCGTCGAGCAGAACACGGCGGCGGCGCGGGCCGCCGCCCAAGCTGGCGGTCCACTGGGCGGCCAGAACATCGCCCAGCTCGGTCAGTCCATCTACACCCGCTACCTGTTGCCCTTCGAGATGACCTCGGCGCTGTTGGTCATCGCCGTGGTGGCCACCGTGGTCCTGGCTCGCCAGAGCGGCCGCACGGCCAGCGAGATGACCAAGCGGCAACAAGATGAGCTTCGGACCAGGATCTCCGGCCCGCAGGCCTCGGGTGACCAGGCCTCCGGGCCGTCCTCGTCGGGCACGGAGGTGGCCCCATGAGCGTCCCCGGAGCCTGGTATCTGGTGCTGTCGGCCATCCTCTTCGGCGTGGGCGCCGCCGGTCTGCTCATCCGGCGCAACGTGCTCGTCATGTTCATGTGCGTCGAGCTCATGCTCAACGGCGTCAGCCTGACGTTCGTCACCTTCGCCAGGATGCTCAACGACATCGGTGGTCAGTCCTCGGTGTTCTTCATCCTGGTCGTGGCCGCCGCCGAGGTGGTCGTCGGTCTTGGGATCATCGTGGCCATCTTCCGTCGCCGCCCCGAAGCCACCGCTGACGACATCCACATCATGAAGGGCTAGGACCCGTTGAACGCCGCCTACGTGATCCTGGGGCTCCCGCTTCTCGGCGCTGCCATCCTCCTCGGTGTCGGTCGGCGCTTCGGCGACCCGCTGGCCGGGTGGGTGGCCACCATCTTGGCATTCGGATCCTTCGCCGCCACCGTGGTGACGTGGTTGTCGCTGCTGTCGCGAACCGGAGCGCATCGAACGGTGATCAAGGAGATCTTCACCTGGTTGCCGGTGGCCGGGCTCCATGTGGACTTCGCCCTGCAGATCGATCCTCTGGCCATCACCATGGCCCTGTTCGTCACCGGGGTCAGCAGCCTCATTCACCTTTACTCCATCGGCTACATGCGCGGCGATGACCAGTACCCCAGGTTCTTCTTCCTGTTGAACCTGTTTCTGTTCTCCATGCTTGTGTTGGTGCTGGCCAACAACTTCCTGTTCAGCTTCTTGGGCTGGGAGGGCGTGGGCTTCTGCTCCTACGCGTTGGTCGGGTTCTGGTTCGACCGCAACTCCGCCGCGGTGGCCGCCAAGAAGGCCTTCGTCACCAACCGGGTCGGCGACTTCGGGTTCATGATCGCCCTCTTCTTGATGTTCCAGCACTTCGGTTCGTTCGACTACGCCAAGGTCCTCGGGCCGCTCATGCACGGCAGTGCCGGGGCCCTCGCCGGGGCCACGGCCACCGGGCTGGGCCTCATGTTGTTCCTGGGCGCTGCCGGCAAGTCAGCGCAGCTGCCGTTGTACATGTGGCTTCCTGACGCCATGGAAGGCCCCACGCCGGTGTCCGCCCTCATCCACGCCGCCACCATGGTGACCGCCGGCGTCTACCTGATGGCCCGGGCCGCCCCGATCCTGCACTACACCCACACCACCCAGGTGGTCATCGCCATCGTCGGTGCGGCCACTGCCTTCTACGCCGCCACCGTGGCCTGCACCCAGAACGACATCAAGCGGGTGCTGGCCTACTCGACCATCTCCCAGCTGGGTTACATGTTTCTGGCCATCGGCGCCGGAGGCTACGTCGACGGTCTGTTCCACATGATCAGCCACGCCTTCTTCAAGGCCCTGCTCTTCCTGGCCGCCGGGTCGGTGATCCATGCCATGGCCGACCAACAGGACATGAAGCGGATGGGGGCGCTGCGGCGGTACCTGCCCATCACCTATCCGGCGTTCATCGTCGGCTTCCTGGCCCTGTCGGGCATCTTCCCCTTCGCCGGCTTCTGGTCCAAGGACGACACCCTCGACGCCGCCTGGCACATGAACTTCTTCCTGTGGTTGACCGGTGCCGTCACCGCCGTACTGACCGCCTACTACATGAGCCGCCAGGTGGCCCTGGTCTTCGGGGGCCGGGCCCGCTGGGATGAGGCGACGGACACCGCCACCGCCACCGCCAGCTCCGGTCCCACCGCCACCGGCCATGCCGCCACCGCCACCGGCCATGCCGGTCACGGGCACGGAGGCCGGCCCCACGAGTCACCGCCGGTCATGACCGTGCCCCTGGTCCTCCTGGCGATCGCCTCGTTGTTCGGCGGGCTGCTCAACCTGCCGTTCTTCGGTATGGACTACCTGACGAAGTTCCTCGCACCGGTCTTCCCGACCGCCATCGCTGCGGACATCCACGTGGCGTCGAGCACCAAGGTCATCCTGTCGCTGCTCGTTCTCGCCGGCTGTCTGGGCGGCATCGTCGTCGGGTTCGGGATCTGGAAGACCGTCGAGCACCCGCGCCTCGAGCCGGCGTTCCTCCGCCGCCAATGGTTCCTCGACGATGGCCTGGCCGCCACCGTCTCGGGCCCGCTCAACACCGCCGCCGTCGGCCTGGCCTACGGCGTCGACGTCGAGTTGGTCGACGGCGGCATCAATGGCCTGGCCCACCTGACAACCGTCACCGGCCGCCGGCTACGCCGTTTGCAGACCGGTTACGTCCGCAACTACGCCTTGGCCTTCGGCGTCGGCACCGCCGCCATCCTCTGCTACGTCGCCACCCGGGTGGGCAACTGAAGCCATGAACACGTCCCTCGGCTTTCCCATCCTCACCGTGACCATCCTGCTCCCCATGATCGGGGCGGTGGCCGTGACCGCCATCCCGTCCTCCCACGACGAAGACGCCAAGCTCCTGGGGGTGCTGGTGGCGCTGGCCGAGCTGGCCCTCGCCGTCACCTTGGTCATCGAGTTCCACAAGGGCCAGGCCGGCTTCCAGTTCGTCAGCCAGCACGCCTGGATCTCCAGCTTCGGCATCGCATGGAAGATCGGGGTCGACGGCGTATCGCTGTTCCTCGTCGCCGTCACCGCCCTGCTCTTCCCGGTGGCCATGGCCGGACCGAAGATCCGGGGGAGTGCAAAGTCGTTCATGGGCTGGATGCTGCTCCTCGAAGGAGCGTGCATCGGCGCCTTCTTGTCCATGGACCTGTTCCTGTTCTTTGTCATGTTCGAGGTCACCTTGGTACCCGGCTACTTCGTGATCTCCGGATGGGGCGCCTTCCGGCGCAACTCCGCGGCCATGAAGTTCTTCGTCTACACCTTCGCAGGATCCGCGTTTCTGCTGGTCGGCATCATCGCCCTGGTCTTCCTGGCCGCCCCCCACAACGGGGGCCGCCAGACCTTCGACCTGATCACCCTGACCCGCCTGGCCGGGTCCCTGCCGGGCGCCGACCAGGAGCTGATCTTTGCGGCCATGGCCGTGGCCTTTGCGGTGAAGATGCCGGTCGTCCCCTTCCACACCTGGATGCCCGACGCCTACACCGAGGCGCCGACGGCCGGCTCGATGGTCATCGCCGGGATCGTCTTCATGCTGGGCACCTACGGGATCCTGCGCTTCGGGGTGTTCCTCTTCCCTACGGCCGCCGTCGACCTGGCCCCCGTCCTGCTGACCCTTGGCGCCCTGGGGATCACCTATGGGGCGATCGTGGCCATCGTCCAGAAGGACCTCAAGCGCCTCGTCGCCTACGCCTCGGTCGCCGACGTCGGTTTTATCGTCCTCGGTGTGTTCGCCTTCAGCTCCCAGGGCCTGACCGGCGCAGTGGTGGAGATGGTCAACCACGGTCTCACCACGGGGGCCATGTTCTTCCTGGTCGGGATCATCTGGGAGCGACGCCACACCTACAAGATCGCCGAGCTGGGTGGCCTGCAAAAGGCCGCCCCGTTCCTGGCCGGTGCGTTCGTGGTGGTGATCATGAGCTCCATCGGCCTGCCCGGGCTCAACGGCTTCGTGGGTGAGTTCCTCGTCCTCGTCGGCACCTTCATCACCCACCGCTGGTGGGCGGTGGTGGGTGCCACTGGCATCATCACCTCGGCCATCTACCTGCTGTGGGCCTACCAGCGGGTGTTCCAGGGCGTAGCCACGGGCGCCAACGCCGCCATCAGGGACATGACCTGGCGCGAGAAGGGCGCCATCCTCCCCCTCGTGGCCGGCATCGTCTTTCTCGGCGTGTACCCCAAGCCGTTCCTCGATCGGGTCACCCCCTCCGTCGACCACCTGGTGGCCCACGTCTATCGGGCCGACCCCGGGTTCGGTGTCCCCGCCCAGGGACGCCCCGGCCGGCTCTACGCCGTGCCCGCCAACCAGGTGGTCGACGGG
>JALZAH010000257.1 GCA_030948425.1 Actinomycetota bacterium | reverse complement strand
GCGGGACTTGAACCCGCACACCCTCTCGAGTAACGGTGTTTGAGACCGTCGCGTCTGCCTGTTCCGCCATCCGGGCCGGTCGGGCTGGAGTGTAGCGCCCCGTTCGGAACAACCTCTCGAGCCGCCCTCCGGTATGTCACCTCTGGAGGCCTGCGTAGGTCAGACTCTTCGGATCGTTCGAGGAGAGAGGACAGACGAGTGCCAGCGTTCGTGTTTCCCGGCCAGGGATCACAGCGGCCAGGGATGGGCAGGCCGTGGACCGAGCATCCTTCGTGGGAGCTGGTCCGTGATGCCTCCGACGCCTCCGGTCGTGACCTGGCGCGCCTGCTGGTCGACGCCGACGCCGACGAGCTGACCGAGACCCGTAACGCCCAGCTGGCCACCCTCACCATGAGTTTGGTCGTGCTCGACGCTGTCGAGCGTCTGGGCATCGAGCCCACGGTGTGTGCCGGCCACAGCCTCGGCGAGTACAGCGCCCTCATCGCCTCCGGCGCTCTCGGGTTTGAGGACGGTCTGCACCTCGTCGCCGAGCGGGGGGAGTCCATGCAAGACGCCGCCGACGCCGCCCCGGGGATCATGACCGTGGTCTCGGGCTGCGACGCCGAGACCGTCGACATCGCCTGCCGCCTGGCTGACGGGGACGTGTGGCTGGCCAACTACAACTCGGCGACTGAGTCGGTGATCGCCGGTGAGCGCCTGGCCGTAGAACGGGCCGGCCGGTGGGCCAGGACGCTCGGGGCCACGTCGCTCAACTCGGTAGCGGTCAGCGGCGCCTTCCACACCCCCCTCATGGACCCGGCCCGCCGACGGGTCCGCAAGGCCCTTTCCGCCGTCACCTTCCACGCCCCGGACCTTCCGGTGGTGGCCAACGTCGACGCCCTGCCCCACAGTGTCGCCGGCGACTGGGAGCTGTTGCTGACCGCCCAGATGTGCTCCCCGGTGCGCTGGCGCCAGAGCCTGCTCCGCCTCGGGGGTCTGGGCACCGACGGGGACACCCGGCACCTGTTCGTGGAGCTCGGACCGGGAGGAGCATTGTCGAGGATGGTGCGCCAGACCCTGCCGGCCATGACCGCCGTCTCGGTGTCCACCCCTGACGACCTCGACGGCCTGGTCGACGCCGTGGCCGGCAACACCGCCCTTCGGGCCTTTGCCGCCGGTCACCAGGGTGAGCACCTCTACGTCTCGGAACGCATGGTCATCTCCCCCGGACCCGGGGTCTTCGAGCCGACCGGGGACGCGCCAGCCACGGAGGCGACCGTCGAGGTGGGCACGCTGCTGGGCTCCGTGGCCGGCCACGAGGTGCGCTCACCGTTCTCCGGTTGGTTGATGGGGATGCTCGCTCAGCCTGGCGAGCGGGTCCAGACCGGTCAACCCATCGCCTGGTTGCGAGCATCATGACTGCCTCCACGCGCGGCTGCATCATCACCGGATGGGGCAAGGCACTCCCCGAGACGGTGGTCTCCAACGACGACATGACCACCCTGTTCGAGACCAGCGACGAGTGGATCATGGACCGCACCGGCATCCGGAACCGCCATCACGCCCTCGGCCCCTTCGTCGCTGATCCCCCACCCGACCATCCTCCCGACGGTGTGGGCACCACCGCCCAGATGTCGGTCACCGCCGGGCAGAGGGCCCTTGAAGGGGCCGGCCGTCAGGCATCCGACATGGACATGCTGATCGTGTGCACGACCACCCCGGACCAGATGACACCGGCCAGCTCGGCGCCCGCCTCCGCCGTCCTTGGCATCGCCGGAGGGGCCATGGACGTCAATGCCGCCTGCGCGGGCTTCACCTACGGTCTGGTCACCGCCGCCGGGCTGATCTCCATGGGCCTCGATCGGATCCTCCTCGTCGGCGCCGACACCTTGACGAGGATGACCAACTTCGAGGACCGAACCAACGCGTTCCTCTTCGGCGACGGGGCGGGAGCCGTCGTCGTCGAGGCTGTGCCCGGCCCGGGATCGCTGCTCGGATGGGATCTGGGGGTGGACGGGACGCTGACACCCATCCTGTACGCCGATCACGGCTTCGGGATGGTCATGCGGGGCCAGGAGGTGTTCCGTCGGGCTGTGCGAGCCACCGTCGAATCAGCCAAGGCTTCCATGGAACAGGCCAAGGTGACCATCGACGACATCGCCCTGTTCGTCCCCCATCAGGCCAACATCCGGATCATGGACGCCGTCGCCGATCGGATGGGGCTGGCTCGCCACCGGGTGGCGTCGGTCATCGCCGAGACCGGCAACACGTCCTCGGCTTCCATCCCTCTCGCCCTGGTCGACGCCGCCGAGCAGGGTCGACTCAAGGATGGCGACCTGGTCCTGCTCGCTGGTTTCGGGGCAGGCATGACCTGGGCTTCCGCTGTGTGGCGGTGGGGTTCTTGACCTCCGGAGTACATTTGCCTTTCCTGATCATTCCCGATGGAGGTTGTCATGGCCGACGATAAAGCGTTCGACGAGTTCAAAGAGTGCGCCGTCGAGGTGCTCCAGGTCGATGCCGACAAGGTCGTGCCCGAGGCCCGCTTCGACAAGGATCTCGACGCCGACAGCCTCGACCTGGTGGAACTGGTCATGGCTCTCGAGGAGAAGTTCAACATCTCCGTCGACGAGTCCGAGCTGGAGGGGGTCGAGACCGTCCAACAGGCGTTCGAGCTCATCAACGCGAAGCGCTGATGCTGGCCCGCTGGCCCGACCCTGACGGAAGCGGTGCGGTACCTGGACGCCGAGTGGCGGTAACCGGGATCGGGGTCGTTGCCCCGTGCGGCATCGGCACCGACGCCTTCTGGACCGGTTTGCTCGGAGCTGCCCCCGACGGCCCGCGCCGGGTGGAGGGCCTCGATGCCACGAGCATCTATGGATCCAAAGAGCTCCGCCGGGTCGACCGCTTCACCCAGTTCGCGGCGGTGGCGGCCGCAGAGGCACTCGCCGATGCGGGCGGCATCGAAGCCGTGGTCACCGACCCCGAACGCATCGGCGTCATCGTCGGGACCGGCGTCGGCGGGCTGGAAAGCCTGGAGGCCCAGGAGCGCGTCCTGACCGAGAAGGGGCCCAACAGGGTCAGCCCGTTCCTGGTGCCCATGATGATGGGAAACCGGGCAGGCGCCGACATCTCGATGCGCTATGGCTTCACCGGGCCGTGTGAGACAACGGTGACGGCCTGCGCAGCGGGAACCCACAGTGTGGGCAACGGTGCCCGACTCATCGCCACCGGCCGCTGTGACACGGTCATCGCCGGATCCTCCGAGGCGGCCCTCGCCGACATCGGCATCGCCGGGTTCACCAACATGACCGCCCTGTCCAGCCGCGGAGTATCGATGCCCTTCGACAGTCGCCGCGACGGGTTCATGATCGGCGAGGGCGGCGCCATCCTCGTGCTCGAAGAGTTCGACCGGGCCGTCGCCCGCGGCGCACACATCTACGCCGAGGTCGCCGGAGCGGCCAGCAACGCCGACGCCTACCACATAACCGCTCCCTCCCCGGGAGGCGTAGGGGCCATCGTCTGCATGCGCACAGCCCTCGCCGACGCCGGTCTGGAGCCTGGCGACGTCACCCATGTCAACGCCCATGGCACCTCTACCCAGGCCAACGACAGTGCGGAGGCGGCGGCCATCACCGAGGTCTTCGGCACGCCCGGCCCCGCTGTCACCTCGATCAAGGGCATCACCGGTCACTCACTGGGAGCCGCCGGTTCCCTCGAAGCCGTGGCCTTGGCCCTGTCCATGCACCATCGGGCCATTCCCCCGACCGTAGGCCTCACCGAGCTCGACCCGGCGATGAAGATCGACGTGGTCACCGGCGGGCCCAGGGACTGGGAACCAGGGCCGGCCCTGTCCAACTCCTTCGGTTTCGGCGGCCACAACGGGACCCTGGTGTTCGTCCCTGCGCCGGAGGAAGCAACCTCGGGCTAGAGGGCCGGGGCTTGTCGGGCCGCCGGGGTCAGGCCGGACTGGGGTCGACGCTCCCACCCGAGCCGATGGAGCGCAGGTGGCGCAGAGCCTCTCGGTAGGAGCTCATCACCGTGTCCTCCCGGTATGGGAGGCCCTGTTCGATGCAGAAGGCCCGCACATACGGCTGTGCCCGACCCAGGTTGGGGCGGGGCATGGTCGGGAACAGGTGGTGCTCGATCTGGTAATCGAGCCCTCCCAGGAGGAACGACCCGAGCCACCCTCCGTTGACGTTGCGGGCCGTGATCACCTGGCGGTAGGCGAAGCTCCGCTTGCTGTCCCCGGCGATGAGGGGCATGCCTTTGTGGTTCGGAGCGAACGAGCAGCCCATGCAGAAGCCGAACACACCTTGTTGGACAGCTATGAATGCCACCGCCTTGCCCACCGGCAGAACGGCGAATACCCCGGCCACAAAGACGACGACGTGCGAGGTCAGGAGGATCGCCTCGACCGTGATGGAGCGCTCGGCCTTCTGCCGGCACAACGTCTGCACGCTGGCCACGTGGAGGTTGAGACCCTCAAGTAGCAGAAGGGGGAAGAAGAAAACGGCCTGGTGGCGGGAGAAGGCCCGGCCTATCCCGCGACGCGCCGAGGTGTGGGCGGCCGTGAACGAGAAGAGCCCGGCGGCTATGTCGGGATCGCGCTTCTCCTGGTTCGGGAAGGCGTGATGGGCATTGTGCTTGGGCACCCACCAGCCGAAGCTCAGTCCGGTCAGCAGGTTGCCCACCACGAGGCCGAGACGACGGTTGTGCCGACGGCTGGAAAAGACCTGCTGGTGGCCGGCGTCGTGGCCGAGGAAGACCACCTGGCTGAATGCCAGGCCGAGAACTGTGGCGATGCCCAACGTCGCCCAGGAGTTGCCGACGATCACGAAACCGGCCCAACCGGCGGCCACCGCCAGGACGGTAAGGGTGATCTTGACCACGTAGTAGCCAACCCGGCGGTCGAAGAGCCCAGCCAGTTGCAGCTGATGGCTGAGCTCGCCGTAGTCCGTGCGACGGTGAAGCTCTTGGGTGACCGACAAACTTCTCTCCTCGGGCTGGGCGACCCCGCCGCGGGGTACGTCGCCGAGGGCCAGGCAACGCAAGAGGCCTGACCTCTTCTCTCCCTGCGAACGTAGTCGAACATCGCTGTGGGCTCGACTGGCACTCAGGACCTTCTCTGCAAGTGGTCAAGCACCTTCGAGAGGCCGCATCGGGCCACGACTCAGGGCACGGGCAGGCCGAGGGCCAGGTGTACCGGTCCGGGTAGGAACGCCCGTACCAGGATCCAGCCCTCTGCGGAGACATCGAGTGTGGCCGCTCCCGAGGTCACCTTCCACGCCGGGTTGTCGTGCACCCGGACCTCCACGGTGCCCGGCCGGGTGACGGTGACCGACATCTGGCTGCCGTCGACCTGCGAGAGGTAGCCAGGCCCCGAGGCGATACCGGTGGCTCCGTCGACCTTGTACACGCTCCAGTGGGCGATGTGGGTCACCTGGTGCAATCCCGGCACGCCAGCGGCCACCAGCTTGCCCTCGGCCACGCCGGCGTAGTCGAGGGGGGCGTCGGGGAGAGCCACGTAGCGCGCTCCGTTGCTGAGCAGCCACCGCTGGTAGCTGACGTCGTTGAGCTGGCCGGCGTGGTAGAAGATTGGGTTGTCGACGACGTCGAGCTGCCGTTCCCAACCTCGGGCCAGGGCCACGCTGGGAGCGACGTAGGCCGACTCCCAGTGGTCGGAGGTGGGCACCACTTCGACTCGGCCGGCCGGTCCACCGGCGTGGTGGAGCCACTGGACCAGCGGTCGGTAGTACCCCGCAACCGTCCACGGATGACCGCTGTCCCTGGTCATAGCCCCCCATGCCGGCCCCCACTGGGACAGCGCCAGAGGGACGGCGACCACAGCGAGCAACAGGCGACGCCGGGGCCAGAGGAGGGCGACGGCCAGTGGCAGGGCCAGACAGTCCTCAACACGGCCGACGTTGCCCCCAAGGGGAGGGA
>JALZAH010000210.1 GCA_030948425.1 Actinomycetota bacterium | reverse complement strand
GTCGCGTACACGAGCTGGCCCAGCGTGGCCAGCACGTAGTAGATCACCTTGCTCCCCGTGACAGAACCGATGATGTAGGAGGGGACGATGATGATGAGCCCGTCGATGATCGTTGCCCCCACCCGGTACCACCACCCGGCCAGCACTGGCTGACCGGGCTGATTGGGCGGGTTCGGGTACGGCTGGTAGCCGGGCGGCTGATCCCCGTATGGCTGGCCCCCGGGGGGCTGGCCCCCGGGGGGCTGGCCCCCGTAGGGCGGATACCCGGGTGGTTGATGGGGATCGGGCTGGTAGCTCACAGGGCGCCGCCTCCGCTCCGGGACCGCTGGGTCGCGGGCCGTCAGGCCAGGAGCATAACCAGCGCCTCGACGCCGGGTCGTTTCGAAGGCTGCATTCGCCGATCGAGTCGGGACTTGCGACGATGATGGCCATGCCCGGACCCCTCGCCGCCGTCGCCTCCCGTCTGCAACCGGCATTCGACGCCGTAGAGCCCGGAGCCGACCCGGTCGTACGACCCGGGCGCAACGGAGCCGACGTGGCCGTCAACGGGGCCATCGCCCTGGCTCGGCGGGCGGGTGTGGCACCGGCGGAGATGGCCGCCCGCATCGTCGGGTCGGTTGATCTGGCGGACCTGTGCGAAACGATCGATGTGGCGCCCCAGGGGTTCGTCAACCTCCGCCTGGCTGTTCCCTACCTCACCGAGGCTCTCCGGTCGGTGGCACTCGACCCCCGTTCGGGCATCGAGGCCGTCGCCCAGCCCCGGACCGTGGTGGTGGACTACTCCTCGCCGAACGTGGCCAAGGAGATGCACGCCGGCCATGTTCGCACCACGATCATCGGTGACGCCCTGTGCCGCATGCTGACCCTGGTCGGCCATCGGGTCATACGAGAGAACCACGTCGGCGACTGGGGGACGCCCTTCGGGATGCTGATCGAGCATCTCGTAGATGTCGGCGAGTCGTCCGGTGCCCGGGCTCTGTCCATGGGCGACCTCGACGGCTTCTACCGTGAGGCCCGGGCGAGCTTCGACGGTTCCGCCCAGTTCGCCGATCGGTCCCGGCGCCGCGTCGTCGCCCTGCAGGCCGGCGATCCCGACACCCTCCGGTTGTGGCGGGTCCTGGTCGATCAGAGCATCGCCTACTTCACCGAGGTCTACGAACGCCTGGGGGTGCAGTTGACCGCCGCCGACGTCGTCGGGGAGAGCTTCTACAACGACCTGCTCCCCACGGTCGTCTCCGACCTGGACAGCTCCGGCATGCTGGTCGACTCCGACGGAGCGCGTTGTGTCTTCCCGGACGGGTTCACCAACCGCGAGGGCGAGCCCCTGCCGCTCATCGTGCAAAAGTCCGACGGTGGTTTCGGGTACGCGGCGACCGACCTGGCCGCCCTACGAGATCGGTTCTCACGCCTGCACGCCGACGTCGCCGTGTATGTGGTCGGCGCCCCCCAGGCGCAGCACTTCGCCATGTGCTTCGCCGTGGCCCAGGCCGCCGGGTGGATTCCTGAAGGCGCCGAGGCCCACCATGTGGCGTTCGGCAACATGCTCGGGTCGGACCGCAAGATGTTCCGCTCGCGGGAGGGCGACGCGGTGAAGCTCATCGATCTGGTCGACGAGGCCGTCGTCCGGGCCGGGGCCGCCATCGCCGACAAGAACCCCGATCTCGACGAGTCCGAACGGTCCGACGTGGCCCGGATGATCGGCGTCGGAGCGCTCAAGTACGCCGATCTGTCCACCGACCGGACCCGCGACTACGTCTTCGACTGGGACCGGATGCTGGCTTTCGACGGCAACACCGCCCCCTACCTGCAGTACGCCCATGTGCGGTGCCGGTCCATCTTTCGCCGAGCGGAGATGGAATCGGCGCCCTACGCGGCCGGCGAGGTTGCGGTGACGGTGGGCGAGGAGCCCGAGCGGGCTCTGGCCATCGCCCTGCTCAACTTCGGCACGGCTCTGCTCGCCGCCCTCGACACCTGGAGCCCCCACAAGCTGTGCAGCTACCTGTTCGACCTGGCCGGGACATTCACCACCTTCTTCGAGACCTGCCCGGTGCTCAAGGCCGAACCGTCGATACGCGAGAGCCGCCTGGCCCTGTGTGCCATCACCGCGGAGGTCCTGGCCGCCGGGCTGGCGGTTCTGGGCATCGAGGCCCCGGAGCGGATGTGACCGGGCCGCATAGGTTGGATCGATGACGAAGCGGCCCACCATCGCCATCGGACCATCGGACCCCCCGATCCCACCGGTGATCACCGATGCGGTCGTCGCCGGGGGCGGCACCGTGGTGGGCACCGACGCAGGTCCCCAAGCTCTGGTGTGGCTCAACTCCGCCGACGTGGAGGGGCTGAAGGGCACCCTGGTCTCGACCCCCTCCGTTCGCTGGGTCCAGCTGCCCTTCGCCGGCGTCGAGAATGTGGCCACCACCGGGATGTTTGACGACGGGCGCACCTGGACCAGCGCCAAGGGCACCTACGGTCCCGCCTGCGCCGAGCATGCCCTGGCTCTGGCGCTGGCCGGCCTGCGCTACCTACCCGAGCGGATCAAGGCCCGCTCCTGGGGCGACCAGGCGGCCGGAACGCTCCTGGGCGCCGACGTCACCATTCTCGGTGGTGGGGGCATCGCCTCGGACCTGGTGCGCATGCTGACCCCGTTCGAGACCCGGATCACCGTGGTTCGCCGCCGGGACGTTCCCGTGGCCGGTGCCGCCCGCACCATGCCCGTGGCCAGGCTCGACGAGGCCCTCGAAGGTGCTCTCGTCGTCTTCGTGGCCCTGGCCCTCACGCCTGAGACCCGCGGCATCGTCGCCGCTGCCCAGTTCGAGGCCATGGACGGCGACGCATGGCTCATCAACGTGGCTCGTGGTGGCCACGTGGTCACCGACGACCTCGTCGATGCCCTGCGCTCGAAGGCGATCGCCGGCGCGGGACTTGATGTCACTGATCCCGAGCCGCTCCCCGACGGCCACCCCCTGTGGGACCTCGACAACTGCATCGTCACCCCTCACACCGCCAACCCCCTGGCCGCGGCCATGCCGCTGCTGGCCGGACGGGTGCGCCGGAACGTGGCCCATCTGGTCGCCGGTGAGCCCTTCGAGGGACTCGTCGACGTCCGCGCCGGCTACTGAACCGACGCTCCTGGCTCAAGGCTCAGGCTGTGATGACGGCGGAGGGCGTCACCGACCAGACCGTCGACGTCGGGAGTTGATCGGCCCCCGTGACCAGATACTCGGGTCCCGGGCCGAGCACCAGGCGTCGCATCCACACTGACCCGCCACCCCTGGCCAACCCGGCCACGAAGCGGTCCCGTTCCATGCCGGGCGCTTTGTCGACGAATGCCAGGGTCCGGTCCGTCACCGCCGAGATCCCGTCGCCGGCGACAACAGCCATGAGGGCCCCGGCGCCAGCGGCCATGGCGTCGGCCGCCCGGTCATGGGCGGACCGGCGGCTGCCGGTGACGGCGCCGCACTCCAGTTCAGCCAGGGTGGACAGGTCGGCGGTCATGTACACGTCGAGATAGGTGGGGTCGGGGCCGTTGAACCACGGCGGCGCCGCCAGCCGCCAGGTCCATGAGGTGATGAGCCCGGCGGGGGGGTCGGTCGCCAGAGCGTCGTGGAAGCCGCGCAGGTTTGCCTCGTAGACGGTGCGCTCGACGGTGCCGGGTCGGTGCCAGAACAGGTACCCGAGCG
>JALZAH010000186.1 GCA_030948425.1 Actinomycetota bacterium | reverse complement strand
GAGATCGGAGCCGCTTACGGGCGCGAGGGCAGCCCCCTGCAGGCTCTCGCCGCGCTTGCGCCCCCGGTCCCGGTGCTCCACGCCTACGCGCAGCCCGAAGATGCGGCGTACCTCGAGACGCAGCGCGCCTTCGCGGCGGCGCACCCCTGGTTCTCGGTGCACAAGCTCGACGCGCGCTCGCACTTCCCGACAATCGAGGTGCCCGATCAGGTGGCGGCCGTGATCGAGCAGTTTGGGAGCAGACCGGACTGATCGGCAGGTGCGACGCAGTAGCGCCCGTCCTGGGTGTGTGCCACCACACGGAACTGAGGGCAAACCCCCATTCCGCGTTCGAGGAGAACGGAGGAAGCTCGTGGGATGCGCCGCTCAACCGCCCTCGGGGCCATCTGGCTGTTCGTCCTGCTGTCACCGATCGCCACGTGGTCGATTGCCGGCGACATGTCCTACAAGGGTGACCCGCACCCGGACTACATGTTCAGGCCGCTCCCGCTCACGGGTGGCCAGGAGCTGGCCATCGCCGCCGCCGCCCTCACCGTCAGTGCCGCCGCCGCCGTGTTCGTCGCCCTCGCCTACCGGCGGCGTCTCGTCGGGCGGGCCGACCTCCGATTGGCACTGCCGCTCCTCCTCGTAGGGGCCTACTGCGGGATCGCCTGGCGGATGATGACGGCAGCGGTCATTGGGGCGAACATCGGCGGGGCTATGGCCATGATGTTTGCGGTCGTGTTCCTACCGGCCATGATCATCTGGTTCGGTGCCGAGCTCTGGCGGTTCCGGTCGACCGGCGGGAGCGATCGCCGCAGCGAGCGTCGCTGGGGATCGCCTCCGGTGTCCGGCCACGACCAACCGTCGCCCCGTGCAGCCTGGTACGAGTCGGCCCGGGAGCCTTCGGCGTGACGCGCCGATCCGCGCGCTTCTGGCGGCGAGGTTGACCGTCGGCCAGGGCCAGGTGATGGTCGGCGGCACCTCCGTGCTCGCCAAGTCCTACGACGGGTCCTTCCCCGGCCCGACGATGATCGTGTCGCCCGGAGACTCGATCCGGCTCGACTTCGTCAACAACCTGGCCGAACCGACGAACATCCATTTCCACGGCTTCCACACCTCGCCGTCGGGGATCGCCGACAACGTCCTGCGGACGATCCCGGCGAACACCACTGCGGCGGTCGACGTCCCCATACCGGCTGACATGGCCCCGGGCGTCTACTGGTACCACTCGCACGAGCACGGGATGTCCGAGGAGCAGGTCTTCAGCGGGCTCTCCGGTGCGATCGTCGTCAAAGGGATGGAGGCAAGGCTGCCGCCCAACCTCGGCGACGTCAGGCAGGGGGTGTTCGCCCTCAAAGACCTCCAGGTCAAAGACGGCGCCATCGTGACCCAGAACATCAACTCCGACGCGCCGACCACCCGGACGGTGAACGGCCTGGTCGACCCGAACGTCGAGATCGCACCGGGCGAGACGCAGATGTGGCGCTTCGCCAATATCGGTGCCGACATCTGGTACCACGTGGCGTTGGCCGGCCAGGCCTTCCACGTGATCGGCGAGGACGCCAACCCGGTGGGTGAGGTCTGGCAGACCCAGGAGCTCCTGTTGCCGCCGGGCAAACGCTACGACGTCCTCGTGCGGGGTCCGAAGGCGGGCACGTACGACCTGAAGACGCTCGCCTACTCAACGGCAAGGAAGGCGACAGCTACCCGGAGCGCGTGCTGGCGACCGTGAAGGCGACCGGCCCTTCCGTCGCGTCGCTCGAGATGCCGAAGAGCCTCGGTCCCCGGCCCGACATTCCCGCCTCCGAGGTGGTCCGGCGCCGCACCCTCGTCTTCTCGGAGACCGCCGACGGCAATCAGTTCTTCATCAACGGTGAGCAGTACAACCCCGATCGGATCGACATTCACGCCACCCTCGGTGACACCGAGGAGTGGTTGATCAAGAACGTCTCCGGCGAGGAGCACCCGTTCCACATCCACATCAACGACTTCCAGGTCATCTCCGTCAACGGCCGGCCCTATGACGCTCGAAGCCTTCAGGACACGCAGGTCCTCCCCGTCCATGGCGAAGTGGTGATCCGCCAGCGTTTCACCGGGTTCACCGGCACGTGGGTGTACCACTGCCACATCCTCGCCCACGAGGACGCGGGAATGATGGGCCTGATCGAGGTCAGCGCCCCTGGCGACGCGCCCTCTGGAGGCGTAGCCCCGTAGGAATCAACGAGGGCCGGACACCCGACCGGCTACCTGCCCGATTGGAGCGTGAGGCCCTCCTCGCGGTGAGCGCGGGCTGCGGTGAGCCGTCGTTGCGGGTCGCCGCCGGTGATCTCCATGAACTTGGCGATGGTCTCCTCGGTGCGGGCCTGCTCGAGACGGATCGCCCCCCGCTCGGTGTCGGGGGCGTTCTCCAGGGCCGAATCGAGATTGGCCTCGGACTTGGCCAGCCACTTCGCCGCCTGGTTGAGGAAGGCGGTCGAGCCCTCGGTTCGCTCCGCCGCCTTGTCCATGCGCTGCTCGGCTACCCGCCGCGAGCAGATCCCCCGCATCTTGCGGCAGTAGTAGTCGCACTCACCACCTGCCGACAGCGCCCGGCCGTACTTGATGTGGGCCTCTTTGAAGAGGTCGCCGCGGTAGTCGGATTCTGCCGCTTCGATCAGCTCCTGATAGCCGCTCACCCGCCCTCCTCTGGTCGAATCGGTTGCGCTCCGCCCTTCTCAAGCTACCTCTATCGTGGGCCGGGCACACTCCTGCCCTGGGTCTTGGTTGTCGCCAAGGGGTTCGCAACTACAGTGACCCTGTGGGCCTACGTCGGCGATCAGCAGGCCGGAGACGTCGACTGGCGGCGGCGATCCTGGCGGCGACCGCATCGGTCGGAGGCCTGGCGGCCTGCAGTGGCGGCAACGAGCATGCCGGCGGCGGCGTCTCGATCATGGCCCAGGACCGGCTCGACCCCGCCCCATCGGCAACCTCGTCGACGAGCACCAGCACGAGCTCCACCACGTCGACCACCGAGGCACCGCTGCCGGGGCTCGGTCCGGGCGACGGCGGCGCCGTCGTGGCCGGCATCGAGACGAAGTTGGCGAGCCTGCACTACGAGGTGGGAGCGGTCGACGACAGCTACGACGCCGACACGGCCTACGCGGTGACCGCCTTCCAGAAGATCACCGGCATGGAGCGCACCGGTCGGGCTACCGACGACGTGGTGGCCGCCATCACCGCCGCCACCTCGGCACCCCCACCGCTTGTAGCCCGCGGAGGTCCCAACCGGGTAGAGGTCGACCTGTCCCGCCAGGTGCTGTTCCTCTACGAGGGCGACAACCTGGTCAAGATCCTCACCGTGTCCACGGGGTCGGGTGAGCGGTTCTGCTCGGAGGGTTACTGCCGCAACGCCATCACCGAGTCCGGCGGGTTCAGGGTCTACCGCCAGGCTCAGGGGTGGGAGGAGGGCCCCCTGGGGTCGCTCTACAACCCCACCTACTTCGACGGCGGCATCGCCATTCACGGCGCCACTTCGGTGCCCGCGTCGCCCGCTTCCCACGGCTGTGTCCGCATCCCCATGCATGCGGCCGAGTGGTTCCCGGCCCACACTCCGCTGGGAACCCCGGTGTACGTGGCCGGTCCCGACGGCATCCCGTCGCCCCTGCCCCCGCCGGAGCCCCAACCCGACACGACGCTGTCACCGCCGCCGACGACCAGCGCGCCCAGCACCACGGTCGCCTCAGGCGTGACCACGGTCCCCGGGAGGCCCAAACCCTTCGGACCGAAAACCCCCTGAGGGTCAGTCGGAAGGGGTGGGGAGAGCCTCGGCGTCGTCGTAGCCGGCGTAGCCCGTCTGCTCCAGCTCCTCGGCCAGTTCGGGGCCGCCCGAGGCCACGATGCGGCCGGCTCGGAGCACCGAGACGCGGTCGGGGAGGAGCTCGCGCAGCAGGCGGCTGTAGTGGGTGATCACCAGCACCCCGAGGTCCTGCTCGGTCGTGAGGGCCTCGACCCGGCGGGCGACGATGCCGAGGGCGTCGACGTCGAGCCCGGAGTCGATCTCGTCGAGGACGGCGATGCGAGGTCCGAGCACCGCCATCTGCACCGTCTCGTTGCGCTTCTTCTCGCCGCCGGAGAGGTCGACGTTCATGGGGCGGGTCAGCAGCGTGTCGGACAGGCCCGCCCGGCCGGCCTCGGCCACCACCTGCTCCCGGACGGCGGCGAAATCCCGGCCCCGGGCGGCCAGGGCCTCAGCCAGGGTGTCGGCCAGCGACACGCCGGGCACTTCGATGGGGTACTGCATGGCGAGGAACAGGCCGGCGAGGGCTCGCTGCCACGTGGGCAGGCCCAACAGGTCGACACCGTCGAGGGTGACGCTCCCGCCTGTCACCTCGTAACCCGGGCCGCCCATGATCACGTGGGCCAGGGTCGACTTCCCGGAGCCGTTGGGCCCCATGACGGCGTGGACCTGGCCCGAGGACACCTCGAGGTCGACCCCGCGCAGGATCTCCTTCCCCTCGGCCGTCGCCTTCAGGCCCGAGACCACCAAGGTGCTCATCGCAAAAACTCCAAGCGTTCTTGGCGCGCTGAACGACGCCATGGGGTGATGAGCGCGCCAAGAAGGCGGAGGAGGCTCACTGGTCCACCATTCCTGTGTCGGCAGTGGTGAAGCTGTCGATGCATATCTGGTGCCCACCGGACCATCGCCAGCGAGGCTCGCGGCTTGACCGCCACCATGAGTTCAGCGAGGTCCGGTGGCACAGAACGTGCCGACTGGCAATAGGGCTGAGCGCCCCAGAGCGCCGATCAGTG
>JALZAH010000166.1 GCA_030948425.1 Actinomycetota bacterium | reverse complement strand
GCGGCTGACCGGCCGTGTTGACGGCCGCCGCCGAGTTGCCGGCCGCCGCCGAGCCGCCCGCCAGCCACGCCTGGATCACCGCCTTGGCGATAGGGGCGGAGATGGTGCCGCCCTGGTACTCGTTGCCGGATGGCTGGTCGGGGATGAGCACAGCGACGGCGATCGTGGGGTTGGGGTTGGGGGCGAAGGCGGCGAACCAGGCGTCGATCTTGCCCGTCCCGGTCTGGGCCGTACCCGTCTTGGCCGCCACCTGGACCCCCGGGATGGCAGCAGCCCCGCCGGTGCCCTTGGGATCGTTGACCACCGACAGCATGAGCTTGGTGACCTGGGCGGCCGTCTGCGGCGATGTGGCCGTCAACCACGGTTTGGGGTTGTAGGTGCTGAGCGTCCGGCCCTGTGAGTCGGTGACATGGCCGAGCACGTGGGGGGTCATGATGACGCCGTTGTTGGCGATGCCCGAAGCCACCAGGGCCATCTCCAGGGGCGTGGCCTGCACGTCCTGCTGGCCGATCGCCGAGTAGGCGACAGCAGGCAGGTTCTTGGCGAACGAGCTCACCGGGGGAAACGATGACTCGGCGCCGAAGGGGAGATCGATGGGGACCTTCTGATCGAAGCCGAAGGCGTGCGCCT
The DNA here is from genome assembly GCA_030948425.1 of Actinomycetota bacterium. Classification (GTDB taxonomy): domain Bacteria; phylum Actinomycetota; class Acidimicrobiia; order Acidimicrobiales; family Palsa-688; genus JALZAH01. The sequence goes on along the minus strand of JALZAH010000166.1, from coordinate 7,862 downwards.
CGTCGTAGAGGTTGGCCGCGCCGAGGTCGAGGCCGACGGCACCGAAGCCGGTGTTGCAGCTGACGGTGAACAGGGCGGGGAGCTGCCCCCCGCAGTTCTCGCCGGCGAAGTTGTGCAGCTGGGTGGTGGTCTGGGGCAGTGGCAGGGCCGACAGGGTCGGGTAGGTCTTGGTGGCCAGGGACGGGGCGCGGTCGTAGACGGCAGACGAGGTGAGGATCTTGAACGTCGAGCCTGGGAAGCGCCGGTTGCGGTAGGCGCCGGGGGAGAGGGGGTTGCCGGCGGCGGCGATCAGCGTCTTGCGGTTGGCCGTCACCTGGGTGGTGGAGTGGCCGGTCAGCAGGTTGGGATCGTAGGTGGGGTTGGAGTACATGGCCACGATGGCGCCCGTGCTGGGGTTGATGGCCACCACCGAGCCGACCTTGTTGCCCAGGGCATCCTTGGCTGCCTGCTGCATGCGCTGCGAGACCGACATAGTGATGGCCTGGGTCTTGTCGGTGCTGGTGAGCAGACGCTTGAGGTCGCGGACGTTGGCGGGAACCCGATTTTTGGCGTTGGCCCCGGTGAGGGTCCTGTCGTAGGTCCGCTCCGCCCCGTCGGAGCCGTAGGTGAACGAGAAGAAGCCTGTCAGCTGGGAGAACAGGGGGCCCTGGGGGTATTGGCGAAGATATTTGAACTGGTCGCTGGTCGGTTGCGAGTGGGCCAGGGTGACCCCGTCGGCGGCGACGATGTCGCCCCGGGGGGTGTCGAACTCCTTGACCACGGCCCGGCCGTTGCGGGGATCGTGGTCGAGTGAGCTCGCCCTCACCACCTGCAGGTAGTTTAGCTGGACGAACAGGGCGACGAACAGAGCGATGATCCCAAGGCCGACCAGGCGGATCTGGCGGTTCATGGGTGCACCGGGTTCATCGTCGCACCCGGCTCATACCCTCACCGTGAGGGTCTGGTCGTCGGGGATGGCCTGGGGGGTCTCGGCGTCATGGGAGATGCGCAACAGCAGAGCGACGAGGATGTAGTTGGCGATCAACGAGGATCCGCCGTAGGACACGAACGGCAGGGTGATGCCGGTGAGGGGGATCAGGCGGGTCACCCCGCCCACGATCACGAAGGTCTGGACCCCGAGTATGAGCGACAGCCCGGTGGCCAGGAGCTTGTCGAACTGCCGCTCGCAGCGCACGGCGATGCGCAGCCCGGCACCGACCATCAGCAGGTATCCCATCAGCAGTGCGGCGGCGCCGAACAGCCCGATCTCGTCGGCGATCACCGCGAAGATGAAGTCGGTGGACGCCTCGGGGATGTGAGCGGCGTTGGACTGGCCGGGACCTTCGCCGCCGACTCCGCCGGCGGCGATGGCGAACCACCCCTGGATGATCTGGTAGCCGGAGCCGTTGGCGTGGGCCCAGGGGTTGATCCACGCCGAGATGCGGGTCTTGGCGTGGCCGATGACCTTGAGGGCGAGGAACGCCCCGGCCCCGAAGAGTCCCGCCCCCAGCCCGAGGTAGTAGACCCGGCCGGTCGACACCCACAGCATGCCGATGAACAGGGTGAAGAACAGGAAGGACGACCCCAGGTCGTTCTCGGCGAGGAAGATGACCAGGGACAGGCCCCAGGCCACCAGGATGGGGGCCAGGTAGCGGGGATCGAGGACGAGGAAGCGGCCGATGCGCTTGGTGGCGTGGGCCAACAGATCGGCCCGTTCCACCAGCACCGAGGCGAAGAACACGGCCAAGGCCAGCTTGGCCAGCTCTCCGGGCTGGAAGTTGAAGCCACCGAGACGGATCCACAACCGGGCTCCGTTGATGTTCTGACCCAGGTGGGGGACGAGGGGGAGCAGGAGCGAACCGATGCCGACGAAGGCGAAGATGTAGCGATAGCGCTCCAGGTCACGGGTTTTGCGGACCACGAGCAGGGTGACGATGAACAGCACCACCCCGATGCCGGTGTAGAGGGCCTGCTTGCCGGCTTGGCCGTTGTTGAGACGGGCGATGAACACGTAGCCCACCCCGTTGAGCAGACCGGCGGTCGGCAGAAGGATGGGATCGGCGTTGGGGGCCAAGAAGCGCATGGCCACGTGGGCGGCCAGGAGCAGGGCGAAGATGACGATGAGAAACGGGACGATGTTGGCGGGCAGGGAGCCGGCCTTGCCGAAGCCGGCCAGAACGTAGAGGCCGCCGGTGAGCACCACGGCCAGCACGATCAGCCCGAGCTCGGTGCGCCGGCGGGTCGGCCGGCGGCGGAGAGTGGCAATCATGGGATGGGCGTTCCGTTTCGGGTGCTGCCGGGAGGGGCCACGGTGATCGGTGGGGACGTGGTTGGGTTCGCCGATCCGGAGCCGGCGGCGCGGGCGGCCTGTTCCTCGGCTCGCACGTTGGCCACATACTGGCGGGCGGCGGCCAGGCTGTCCTCGGTCTTGCCGGCATTGAGCTCGCCCAGATGGCGAGGTTCGATCTGGGCGGTGGTGACGCCGGTGCGGACGGCCACCGTGGGATGGATCCACAGCACCCCGCCGGGGCGGCCCTGATAGATGGTCAGGTTGTCACCGGAGAGTCCCACGTAGTAGCTGGAGCGGGCGTACCACTCGATGCCTCCAACGGCGATGGCGGCCACGGCCAGCAGGACGATGACGAACGCTACCGAGCGGACGGTGACTAGCTGGGCCCGGGGCCCCCGGGTCGCCTTGATCTCCCCTCGACGCTGCCGTCGGGTCTTGTCAAGGGGGCCAGGGGGGGATGGCTTCGTCGCTGCGGTGTCAGTGGTGCCCACGGTCGGAACCGCCCGGGTGGCATCCACCGCTTTGTCGGGCCCGGTCCCGTCATCGAGCCCAGCATCGCCGGGACCGAAGACGCCCAGTGCCGTCGTGGGCTCAGCGGAAGCATTGCCGTCGGCGTGGACGACGTCGACGATGACCACAGTGATGTTGTCGGCCCCACCTTTGGCAATGGCCTCCTCCACCAGCTGGCGGGCGGCGTCGTCGGGATCGGCCAGGCGGCGCAGTACCGAAGCGATCTGATGGTCGCTCACCTCTCGGGACAGGCCATCACTGCACAGCAGGAGACGGTCGCCGTCTCGGGGATCCACCTCGGTCAGATCCACGTCGACATCGGGGTAGACCCCGAGTGCCCGGCTGAGCACGTGGCGCTGCGGGTGGCGCGCCGCGTCCTCGGCGGCGATCTGGCCCTCGGCCACCAGTTCGGCCACCAGGCTGTGATCGGCGGTGACCTGGCTGATCTCGCCGTGGCGCACCAGGTAGACCCGGGAGTCGCCGACGTGGGCCACGGCGATGGATTCGTGGCCCCCGTTGCCGATGAGGGCCACGGCCACCAGCGTGGTGCCCATGCCGCGCATCTCCGGGTTGGCCAGTGCCCGTTCGAACACCGCCCGGTTGGCCTGTTGGGCGGCAGAGACCAGGGCCTCGGCGGTCGGCGGCTGGACCGACGAGAATGCCTCCGCCAATGCCTGGCAGGCCAACTCGGCGGCTACCTCACCGGCGGCGTGGCCACCCATGCCGTCGGCCACCGCGAAAAGGGGTGACGCAACCAGGGCCTGATCCTGGTTGTTGGCCCGGACCAGGCCCACATCGGTCGCCGAGCCGGCGCGCAATGTGGTCACAGGCACCCGACGATACGACACACGGGTGACCTCATCAGGCCAACACCATGGTGGTGCGACCAACCTTGAGGCGATCGCCGTCACCGAGCGGCACTGGAGCGGAGACCTTGTGGTCATTGACGAACGTGCCGTTGGTGCTGCCCAGGTCCTCGACGAAGAGACCGCCATCGCCGCGGAAGACCCGGGCGTGGAGCTGGGACACGAAGGTGTCCTCCGGGAGCGACACCCCACAGCCCGCCGCCCGGCCGACGGTGAGCTCGGTGCCCAGGTCGAAGCGCTGCCCGGCTCGTTCCGGGGGATCACGGATCTCCAGCTGGTCGGCGGGGTGCTCGGTCACCCGTCCGGCGCCGACTCGTCCGGCGGCCCGCCGCTCCTTGCGCCCCGGCTTGGGGTCGGCCCCCGGCCCCGATGCCACCACGGCCCCGGGTTTCGGTTCGCGCAGCTCGGTCCACACGGCGCGCAGCACCCGGACGAAGAACAGGTACAACACGACCAGGAAGATGTACTTGAGGAAGGTCAGGACCTGGGAGGGCACGCGACTCAGTCCGCCTCGAAGCGCAGCGACGTCGCCCCCACCCGGATCTCGTCACCGGGGCGCAGGCCCTCGCTCCCCGAGATCCGCACGCCGTTGACCTTGGTGCCGTTGGTGCTGCCCAGGTCGGCGACCGCCCATCCGCCACCTGCGGGTCGCACCTCGGCGTGACGCCGGCTGACGTTCGGGTCGGCCAGGAAGATCTCGCAGCCGGGCATGCGGCCCATGACCACCGGCCGGTCGCCGACGGCGATCTCCCGACCATCGGGCAGGACCAGCACGGCACCGGGGGACGGCGATGCGGCGCCGGCCGGGCTGAACCGCGACGGCGCCCGCTCGGTCGTCGGTCGGGCCGCAGCGCCGGCCCTGGGACCGGCGGCCGAGCGGGCCGCAACGCCGGCATCGGCTGCGGCTTGCACCATCTCGCCTCTGACCCGCATGGTGCCCGACGAGAGGGTGTCGTCAGGATCGAGGCTGATGCTCACCGGGCCCAAGAACTGGTAGCCCTCGCTGCGGGCGTGGTCACGGGCCACGGAGATGAGCTCGGAGATCAGCTCGTCCTCGATCGGCAAGAAGCGGTCTCGGTCCCCTCGGGACAGGCGCACGTCGAAGCGGTTGGGTGCCAGGGTGCCTCGCGGGGCGACCGTGCGGCGCAGGTCCATCTCGCGCGTCAGACGACGGCCCACCTCGACGGGCTGCAGCCCGCTGCGGAAGGCTTTGGCGAAGGCGCCCTCGACGAGGCGCTCGAGTCGACGCTCGAAGCTGGCAAGTCCCATGGTCGGACGATGAGCGTACTCGGAGCAGAATCGAAGCCGGGACCGACCCGCTAAGCTGTGCGCTCCACTCGGGCGAGTGGCGGAATAGGCAGACGCGCAGGATTCAGGTTCCTGTGTCCGAAAGGATGTGGGGGTTCAAGTCCCCCCTCGCCCACCAACCAAGGTAGGCGAACGACCCCACGAACCCCTCGCCATGTCGTCGACCATGTCGCCGAGGACGGCTGATCCCGCAGCTCGATACCCAGCTGACCAGGGGCGCACCTCTGCCTCACCTCTCGGGCGTCTACCGTCACGGGGTCACCGTCGCCGGACCGGAGAAGGCCTTGGAGCATTTCGTCACCACCCAGATCGTGTCCCACGGCTACCTGGCCGTTCTGGTGCTCATGATCCTCGAATCCGCCTGCATCCCCATCCCCAGCGAGGTCATCATGCTCTTCGGTGGGGCGTTGGCCGGTGGGCTCAAGCTCAGCGGCGTCCAACCCCACCTCAACGTGGTCGTCGTGGCGCTGGCCGGCGCCGCCGGCAACCTGATCGGCTCATTGATCGCCTACGAGGTCGGGCGCCGAGGCGGCCGACCGTTGATCGAGCACTGGGGCCGGCGGATCCTGATCCGCCGCCACGACCTGGACCGAGCGGAGCGATTCTTCGTTCGGCGCGGCGATGCCGCCGTCCTCATCGGCCGGGTCCTACCGGTGATCCGCACCTTCATCAGCCTCCCTGCGGGCATCGCCAAGATGCCCCTGGTGCGCTTCTCCGTGCTCACCCTGGTCGGAAGTCTGCCGTGGACCTTCGCCCTGGCCCTGGTCGGTGACGCGGTGGCCAGGAACTGGAGCACGGTGTCCGCCGACTTCACCTATGTGACCGTGGTGATCGGCCTCGTCGTGGTCGCCGTCATCGCCCGCTGGGTCCTGCAGCGGCGCCGCGCCGAGCGGGCGGTGGCCTGATGATGCTCGCCGCCGTCTCCCACGCCGCCGTCTCCCACGCCGCCGTATCCCAGGCTGCAGTGCATGTCACCAGCCACCTGACCTGGGTCCAGGCCATCGTTGTCGGCTTCGTGCAGGGCATCACCGAGCTGTTCCCCGTCTCCAGCCTGGGCCACTCGGTGCTCATCCCCGAGCTGTTCGGTTGGCACGACCTGGTGAAGAGCCAGGACTCCTCAGAGTCGTTCTGGCTGGCGTTCATCGTTGCGCTGCACGTGGCCAACGCCATCGCCCTGCTGACGTTCTTCTGGAGGGACTGGGTCCGCATCATCAGGGCGTTCTTCACCAGCCTGGCCAAACGCCGGGCCGAGTCCTCCTCGGAGCGCCTGGCGTGGCTGATCATCATCGCCACCATCCCCGTCGGGATCGTCGGTCTGCTCCTCGAGCACAAGGTCCGCACCCTGCTGGCCAAGCCCGCCTCGGCCGCCATCTTCCTGGCCGTCAACGGGGTCATCCTCCTGGTCGGCCAGCAGGTCAGCAGGAGCCCGGGAGCCCAGCACAGCCGACGCTCCTCTCGGCAGCCGGCGACCGTCACCTCCGATGGCCCGGGGGCAGCCTCGGCGGCGGTGGCCACCGAGGACGGTGTCTCTCCCGGTCTGGCCAAGATGCCCTACCGCGAGGCGCTCCTGATCGGGGTGGTGCAGTGCTTCGCCCTCATCGCCGGGATCAGCCGCGACGGGATCACCATGGTCGCCGGTCTGGTCCGAGGGTTGGACAACGAGGACGCCGCCAAGTTCGCGTTCCTCCTCTCCACCCCGCCGATCCTGGCTGCCGGCCTGCTCAAGATCGGTGACCTCACCGGCCCTCTGGCCAATGGTGTACGAGGCCAGATCATCGCCGGCGCAGTGGTCACCTTCTTTGCGTCGCTCTTCGCCGTGCGCTTCCTCACCCGGTTCTTCCGGAACCGGACGCTGAAGCCGTTCGGCATCTACTGCCTGGTGTTCGGCATCTTCATGGTCATCTTCGTGGCCGCCGGCGGATGAGGTGGCTGCCGCGGTCATCGCCGCTCTGGCTGCCGCCGCCTTCTTCGCCGCTGGCAGCGCCCTGCAGCATCGCAGCGCCGGAGCCATCCCCGCCTTCACCGGCTTCGGGCTCCGAGGCATAAGCCGCTTCGCCTGGGACACCCTGCGCCACCCCAGCTGGGTGGCGGGGTCCTTGGCCGACATCGTCGGCCTCGGCCTCCACGCCTTCGCCCTCAACCAGGGCCCGCTGACGTTGGTGCAGCCCGTGTTGGTCACCGGCGTGATCTTTGCCCTGCCGATGCGCGCCGGGCTCGACCGGAGATCGCCGGGCCGCAATGAGATGGTCCTGGCCACCGTCCTCGTAGCCGGGCTGATCCTGTTCCTGGTGGCCGCCACCCCCGGCTCGCCGGCCAAGTCCCCGGCCGATCACACCCCGGTGGTCGTCACCGTCGTCGCCGTTGCCGTCGCCGTCGCCCTCTGCGCCGTGTTCGGCCGTCGGCTGCGGGGGTCGATGTCGGCCGCCGTGCTCGGTGTGGGCGCCGGGATCAGCTTCGCCGGCACCGCAGCGGCGTTGAAGGGGACCACCGATGCCCTGTCCCAGGGGTTCGTGGCCGTGCTCACCAGCCCACCGCTCTACCTGTTGGTGGCGGCCGGCGCCGTGGGGTTGGCGCTCAACCAGCTGGCCTTCGCCGCTGGACCGCTGCGGGCCAGCCTGCCCGCCATCACCACCCTCGACCCCCTGGCCAGCCTGGTCATCGGCGTCGTCGTCTACGACGAGCACCTGCGGAACAGCTCGCCGGCCGTGGCCGGTACCGCCCTGGGCCTGGCCGTGGTGGTGGTCACCACCTTGGCGTTGACCCGGTCCGAGGCCGGTGGACCGTCGGAGCCCGACTGAGCCCAGGCTGAGCGCCGGGACCTTGCTTGCCGGTGCCCTCGCCGCCATACTCGTGGTCCGACCAGGAAAGGGTGCCAAAACGCCGTGAAGGGTTTCAAGGAATTCATCCTG
>JALZAH010000163.1 GCA_030948425.1 Actinomycetota bacterium | reverse complement strand
GCCACTGACCGCTCGGTGTCTCTCTTGACCTTGTGAAGAAAGTCTGGACACACCCGTTCTGCACGGACCTTGCTCGTTCCGGCCGTCGGGACGATGCCAGGCCGGCGGAACGAAGAGGATCGTAGGGTTGTCGGGTGATGGCGCCGCAAAGGAGACCCACCGAGGAGGACCGTCTGACGGCGATACAGCGTTCCCTAAACGGCCTCGCGAATGGCGTCGAATTGGCCGACATCGAACTCCAGCTCGAGCCGCTGCACCCGAAGAACAACACCTTCCCCGGTGAAGTCCTTCTCGAGCTTGCGGCCGACGCCCTGGAGGTCGGTGGGATGAGCCGTGAACGTCCGGTGGCGTACGAGGGCATCCGGGAGCGTCACCTCCCGGAGATTGCGTTCCGGGGCAAGGCCATGCACCACCGCAGCCACTACGCGCTGCGGGCCGTGACCATGATCCGGGCGGGCATCACCCCCGACCTCCTCGACGAAGTCTCGTGGTGGAACGATGACGACCTGTGGATCTGGTCGCTCTACGCCCTGGTGATCTGCATCCGGGTAGCGGCGACCCACAGCGACGACTCAGTGCCTGGCATCTGCCGGCGGCTGGCCGAGAGACACGGACTTGCTCTCAGTGACAACCCGACCGACGGAGCACCTGGCACCAGCTAGCTAGCCGCCGGTCGTGTTCGTAGGTCTCGTCCCTCACGGGTGCCCGGTCCAACGCCCGGCGCCGCCCTGGCTGGCCTCGACGGGTGCACCCAGCCCGCCGTCCGCAAGATACGTCGGCCCTGGCAAGGTGACCTCGTCCCGAGGTATGCCATGCGACTACCCCGATAGTGGTAACCGCTCGATACGCGACCGAAGGCCACCTGCTTGGTGGTCTTCAACGGGATGACCAGAAGGTCACTCCGCTCGATCCTGTAGCGAAGCGCCCAGAGGTGGCCCGTGTAATTGCTGATCATCCCCTCGGCGGCGGCCGGCCAAGTGGCGCGGACGACCTCGCCGAGGTCCTCTCGCGAGATGCAGCCAGCCAGGTCGGGAACCTCCTTCCAACCGCCTCCCGAGACACCGTTGTCCAGGGCCCACTGGTCCCGCTCCCCGTACTTCCCTGACCTGATGACCCAAGCTCCTGCCACCGTGACCTCCGGATCGCCGTTCTGCGCGACGTATCGCCACGACCGAACACGCCACGTTGGTATCTCAGCTTCGCCCGCTTATGCGCGCTGATCGGACATTGTCGTACTCGGCCTCGAGATAGATGCCGGTGGCAGGCGGATCCAGAACGAGCACGCCATAACCCCGACGCCGCTGACCGCGAGCACACGCAGATCGGCACCGGGGAGCGGCCAGGCCGCAGATCATCAACGCTCGTTCGGGCGCTGCCGGCGACATCCCGATCCGTCGATCGGGCGCGGCAACGGCCGCACGCCAACGTTCGGCATGTCGGTTATGCATACCCTCTGCCGGCGCCATCGGGGGCGGTCGGTCACCGAAGCACGACTACGCGAGCGCTGCCTCGACCCCTTCGATTAGCCCCTTGCAGCCCTCGGTCAGCTCGCCGAATGACTTCCCGCCGTCGAGATAGACGTGGATTCGCTTCACCGAGGCGGCTCGCTGAGCAATCTTCGCGAGCGCCGAGCCCAACGGCTCGCCTGGATCGAACGTCATCGCCATCCGCACCGCCTCAAGCAAGACCTGCTGAATCTCGGCAGGCAGGTCGACTCGGCTCGTCGATGCTTACGAAGTCCTCCAGTCCAGCGAAGAGGGCCTGCCAGCGTGCGAGGCGTCCTCGGAGTTGTCGCTTCAGAGCGGCGAGGTCTTCCTCTGGAGTGTCTTCTTCCGCCGTCCGAGCTGAGGCAAGCAGCGTGGCGTACTCGTCCTCCGTCAATAGTGCGGGCGATGGCACGCCGAAGTGGACGGCAAACTGGCTGATCCCGCGCTTCACATCCGGTCGCTCTGCCAGGTGCACACCCTGGATCTTGCTCGTAAGCCGTCTCGGGACGGCGGCGGGCTCGATGTCCACGAAAAGCGGGATCACGAGCTGACCCTGCGCCCAGGCGGTCGCCGTCTCCCAGATCACGCAGGCACTCTTCGCGCTCTCGGCCGTAAGCACGACCAAGAGTGCGCTTGCCGCCAAGAGTCCCTCGTCGAACATCCGGCGCGATGGGTCGGCGCCAGGTTCGATTGGTTGGCGAGAAGAAGACCTCGACACCAAGGTAAGCGCACCTCCAGCATGTCTTTGAGCTTCGAGGCGACCGCTTTGCTTGTTGCTCGGCCCCATGAGATGAAGAGAAGTGGCTCAGGTACACCGAGTTCCCCGCCGGACTCCTCAATAGTCGCTGGGAACTTTGGGTTGAGAAGAGATCTGAAGCCGACGCCCTCTTGTCCGAGCGGCGGAGTACTTCGCCACGAACGCAGCCGCTTGCCGTCCAGTCTCTGCCCGAACTGAGTCCTGTCGGGCCACGAGGTCCTCAATTTCGTGCAGATCTCGGAACTGTCGTGCAAAGCGCGTGTCGACCTGGATTCGCCATGCTCCTTCCGCGTCGACGCCCGAGCCGCCGAATGGCGCGGGATGTTCACGGGTCAGGATCTTGTAGACGCGAT
>JALZAH010000149.1 GCA_030948425.1 Actinomycetota bacterium | reverse complement strand
GCTGCTGCTCGATCTGTTGGGCGTTCTCGGCATACATGCGATGGAGCGAGCCTCGAAGGCCCTCATCACCACCGTGGAACTGCTCAAGCAGCCCCATCCAGTCCGCCGCCAGCTTCTGCGCTTCCGGGCTGGCCGGGTCGACGCCGGCATCGACCGCCGTCTGGACCTGGCCGAGCAGCTTTGGCCAGGCTGCCTGTACGTCGGCGATGGCCTGCTCTCCGAGCTGTGCCCTGCGCTCGGCCAGATCGGCCAACTGTTCCTCGCTGAAGTACTGCTTCACGGTGTTGTCCACGGTGATCACCTTTCGGATGAGTTCCAAGAAGTCGGTCTCCGAGCCCACCTCGCCGCCCTGCGAGGCCGCGACCATGGTGGTCAGCTGCGCCCGCAAGGTCCGGAGCGCGACCAACTGTCGGTCCAGGTAGTCGCGGTGCTGGACGAGCAGAGCCTCGATCGACGACGCCCCGTCGCGGACCTCGCCGATCACGTCCAGTGGCAATCCCAGCTGGCGCAAAGCCAGAACCTCGTAGAGCCGTTCGACGTCGGACTCCAGGTACAGCCGGTAGCCAGCCGCCGTGCGCTGTGAGGGCCGCACCAGGCCGAGATGGTCGTAGTGGTGCAACGTCCGCACCGTCAGCCCGGTCGAGGCAGCCAACTGCCCAACTTTCCAGGCCTGGGCGTCGGTTGCTGCCATGACCAGTCACCTTCGCTTCTGCCGCCGCGGATGCGCCGGCACGTCTCACGGTAAAGTCTGACGTAACGTCAGAGTCAAGCGTCGATTGGTCTTGCCCCGTGAGGGATCCGTCTACGGCGACGCTTGGGGGCGCCAGGCGAGGGGGAGTTGGGTGACGCTGGGCAGGTCGGTGAAGAAGCTCGGCCGCCACTGAAGCTGTTCTTCGTCGACGGCGAGATGGGGATCGGCGCAGGTGAGCACGGCGTGCAGGGCGGCGAGGAGCTGTGTGCGGGTGATGCTTGCCCCGAGGCAGCGGTGGGCGCCGGCGGCGAAGCTGAGATGGGAAGGTTCGGCCCGTTCGGGGTCGAGCCGGTGGGACTGGATAAACCGGGACGGGTCCCGGTTGACCGCTCCCAGAGAGACGACGACCACCTCGCCGGCGCGACCGCCACCGAGCCGATGTGCAGGTCCTCGGTGGCGAGGCGGAGCCCGGACGAGGCGACCGCATGGTCGAGTCGCAGGAGTTCTTCGACCACGGCCGGCATAAGGTCGGGGTCGCTGCGCAGGCGGGCCACCAGCCCGGGTCGGTGCAGAAGCCGGAGCAGCCCACCTGCCCAGCGCCTGGGCAGGTGGAATCAGCCCGCCGAGCAGCAAGGTGAGCACCACGTTGCGGACTTCGTCGTTGCTCAGTGCCGACCCGCCGGAGGAGGCGTCGCTGCTCAAGAGCGAACTCAGCAGGCCGCCTCCGCCGTGGGCGTCCTCAGCGTCGAGCGCGGCGGAGACCCAGTCGGCCAGGGCCGCCTCTGCCGTACCGGCTTGATCGCTGCCGGGCGGGGCGAAGACGCCCACCACCTCAGCCGCCCGCCGGCGCAGATCCTGACCAAGCTGGTCGGGCACACCGAGCAGCTCGCTCATACAGCCGGCGGACCCGGTGAGCATGCACGCCGCCCATGGCCGCGCCAAGCGCCCGGCGCACCCGCAGGTGGTGCGGTCCGTTCATCACGAACAGGAAGCCGCCGCCTTCCTCATCGAGGACCCCGTCTTTGGGCATTCCCGGAAACCAGATGGCCAAGCGGGCATCGCTCAGCACCGCGTGACCGTCCGCGTAGCGGGTGACAAGCCACGCCTCATCACCACCATCCAGGACGGACTCTGCTGACCGGGGCCTGCCGGCGGCGGACATCCAATTCCTCCGACGGCCCCAAGACAGAGCGAGACGGGAAAGGGTAGGAGGGCTCGCTGCCGGGTCCCTCAACCGCCGCCATCCCTCCAGTCTCGCCTCCCTCGCCGTAGAGGGTCCAGGCGGCGGGGACCCGCCGATTCAGTAGGGGATCCCTGATGGACGATCGAACGAAGGCTCAAGCCCGGCAGCAAGAAAGGGCGGCCGGGCGCAGCTAGGAGCGTCAGTCCAGGCAGAACTCATTACCCTCAAGGTCCTGCATGACCACAAAACCGGTCTCCATGCGACCGTCAGGGTCGACTCGACGCACCCGGGTGGCGCCGAGGCCAACCAGACGGGTGGCCTCAGCGTCCAGCACTGTCATGCGCTCGTCCCCCTCGGTGCCTGGGGCGGCGCGGACGTCGAGGTGCAACCGGTTCTTGACGGTCTTGCCCTCCGGCACCCTCTGGAAGAACATCCGCGGACCAGCTTCACCCTCAGGCGGCAACGCAGCCGAGCGGCTGTTGCGCTCCTCAGGCGGGACTCCCCAGGCGTCGAGGGCCTTGACCCAGCTGTCGAAACCGGGCGGCGGCGGCTGCAACTGATAGCCGAGCACCTCACACCAAAACCCGGCCAGCGCAGCAGGGTCAGTGCAGTCGAACGTGACCTGGACCTCTCGGAGTTTCATTGCATCAACGGTACGAGGCTTTGAGGACAGCGCCGGGTCCTCAGTCTTCGGCAGCCAGCGTCCGGCTGCGCCCGGTAGCGGATCCTGGAGCGAATGCCCCGAACGATTGGCAGGGTTCGACGCCGCCCAATCCCTAGAGGAGTTGCTCGATCCTGGTTGCCATCTCGCGGTAGCGCGAGACGGGGATCGGGTGTGCCCCATCAAACGCTCCCGCCTCCTTGATCTCCTGGATCAGCTCGCAGGCCAGCTCTACCCCGGCGCCGCCCCATCGAGCGGGCCCGTCGGCGGGCCCCGTCGCTCCCGTTCTCGGTGGCGCTCACCCCCGGTGTTTGCGGTCCCGGGCGTTGAGGCAGGCGATCGCAACGACCCCCCATCAGGGCAACCTCGTGAGCGACGGCAATGCTCGACACGGTGGCTCGGCCGATGTGGTTGTCGGGGATCAAGAACGCCGTGGCAATCCGGCTCATCGTGCCGATCTGGTGCCGTACATGCATCACGTGGGGCCGGGTGGCCGGCTCGACCTCGCAGATGACATCGAAATCGCCCAGCGCCATGAGCCAATGTTACGAAAGCTGCACCGCCGGTGAGATCCGATACCAGCGGACAAGGTCTGACAGCGCTCGGCCGTCGCCGTTCACCGTTCCCTATCGGACGTCTCGGTCGAAGCCGGTCCGGGCGTCAGGAGAGGAAAGTTACGACTTCCGAGAGTACCGCCCGCGACAACTCCGCCCTCGGGACGGCAGGGTCGGCGTAACCGATCGACATGCCACATGCCAGCGTGAGATCGGGCGGCGGCCCGATCACCTCTGCCACGGTGCGGTGATACTCGGCCCAGGCGATCTGTGGACACGTGTCCAGCCCCTCGGCCTGGAGGAGCAGCATGATCGACTGCAAGAAGGCGCCGACATCGAGCCACTGAGGGGCGAGCATCCTTTCCTCGAGGTAGCAGAACAGCGCCGTGGGCGCGCCCCAGCAGTCCCAGTTCCCCGCCCGGATCCGTGCCCTAGCCTCAAGGTCGTCTCGGGCGACTCCCACTGCCTCATACCGTCGGGCACCCATGTCTTGAAGGCGCTCTGCGTAAACGGCGATAGCGGCAGCGGGTAAGGGGCGACCGGGGGCTGATCACCGGTGTCACCGGTCGCGACGCGAGCGCGAACCCGACCCTTGAGGTCGGTCAGCCTCTCACCGTCAAGGATCCAGACTCGCCAAGGCTGGAGGTTGCCTCCAGAGGGGGTTCGCAGCGCTGCGGTGAGGACCCTATTCAGCACAGGGGAAGGCACCGGTCGGTCAAGGAACCCCCGCACCGATCGGCGCGAACCGACCGCTTCGTAGACGTCCATGGCCGCCTACCTCGATACTCTCACCGAGGAGCAGCGGGAGCGGCGGCACTGTTGCCCTCGATGGGCGGTACGCGACGTAGTGGGACACCAGCGGCAATCACCACAAGGTTCCTCGATCTCGGATGGATCAACCGCCACGACGGCCGCGGCCTGCGAGTCGCAGAACGCTACGACCAGTATTTCGACGACTGGCTACCCTGTCCGACCCGGCCGCATAACAGGATCCCCATCCGACACACCGGTGAGGGGGCGATACCCTTGATCCTTGCCGGCGGCGGGTCTGCCTGGCTGCCCAGGGGGGGGTTGTGGCGCGGGCGTCGAGCGATGGCTCACATCTCGATGCCGTGGTCGCCGTGATCGATCCTCATGTGAAGCGCGAGGTGAAGGTCCACACCTCGCTTCGGTCGTCGTCGAAGCATCTGTCGCTTAGCGTGGCAGCGGACCGAGATCCGGGAGGTTGGACCGTGCGTAACGAGGTCACGTTGATCAGTTCCCCGAGTGGGCTCCGTTCGCACATGCCGTCCAGGACCGGCGCCCAGATGCGGGCACCTGGTGTGACGCGTGGACCGTCCGTGACGTCGTGGTGCACCAGGCTGGCAATGCTGAGGAACTGGCCCGGGTCCTCGGCAGCCATCTGGCCGGGGAGCCGGTGGCAACCCGGGGCTTCGAGGAATGCGAGACGCCGTACCGGGCGATGGCAGACGCCGACCTGTGGTCTGCGCTCCTGGCTCGCATGGCCGAGCTGAGCGAGGTGGCCGAGGCGGGAGCCGCCGTTCCCGCTGATACCGACGTGGCGTGGACGGGCAGGATGAAGGTCCCGTGGTTCGCCGAGCACATGCGCGAGGAGCTCGCTCTGCACCGCTGGGACATCACCGGTGATGACCCCCGCCGCCAAGATGACGTTGGGCGAGCCGTGGATGACCGATCACTGCGTGGTCGCCGTCGGCGCTCCGTTGCTGGCGAGAGGTGTCGCGCAGCTCGGCCTCGGTCCCGAGGAACGAATCGAGGCCCGCTTGCGGGGTTGCCGGCTCCGATGACGTGGCTCTCACTGTTGAAGGCGATCGGACCACCATCGACCTCGTCGCTCCCGAGGGCGCGGCTACCTTGGAGACCGACGCCGCAGCCCGCGTGCTGTTGTTGTGGGGGCGTCGTCCCGCCGACGAGTGGGAGAACACCACGACCCTCTCGGGCGACCCCGTCGAGCAGGTCAGGGGCCTGAAGGAGCGGCTGGGCCAGGACATCGTGGTCACAGGCAGCATCACGTTGTCTCACGCCCTGATCGAGGCAGGCCTCGTCAACGAGTACCGGTTGTTCGTCTACCCGCTCGTGCAGGGCCGCGGCCGCCGCCTGTTTCCCGACGGGTTTGAGCTGCCAGAGTTGAGATTGCTCGACGCCAAAGCGTTTGGGTGCGGCCACTCACCTAGAGGCTAAAACAAGCGATCCCGGAGGTGGATGGGGATTTTCAGGGGGCGGGACGCTTCGGCGGGGCGCTGACGGTGGGTTGCGGGAGCTGATGGGCGCACGGAATCGAATCGCGATTCGGGGCTCTTGTCGGCGTGTTTTTGCGTTCTCGGGTCGAGCCGCCCGGTTCGCTGGGTTGCTGAAGTACCAGCCGGCCGGCTGGTCGATGACGGGGGGCTCGGCGCCGGTCAGAGGGCGTCGAGCAAACGGAAGAACGTTCCCAGCCACGGGTTGTAGGCCAAGATGCGCCACTTCACGCG
>JALZAH010000125.1 GCA_030948425.1 Actinomycetota bacterium | reverse complement strand
AGACCAAAAGCATGCTGGATCTCCCACGCATGATCAAGGCGGGTCTTTGCCCGTTCGGTGTAGCGCTTCACGCACGAGGCGTCGACCACCGCCAGCTGCTCCGCGACATAGTCGATCACCACGGTCGGGACGTCCAACGGATCGGTAAGAAACGTGCCGAGATACCGGACCGTCACCAGTTGCAGCGCGAAACCCAACCTCATCCGATCGCCACGCCGCCTGGCGATCAGCGACTTGTCGTCATCATCGAGGAAGAACAGCCTGTCCAGGTCGGCCCGCGGCGGCGGACCGGTGTAGCGGCCGAACCGGGCGGCTTCCTCGTCGGTCAAGAACTCAACGGGCACCGCCCCACAAGCTACGACCAGTCCCGCCCAACCATCATCAGAACCGCAAGTAACGCCGCCGCCGGTCTGCAAGCCCGGCAGCCGAGCCGGCTCCTCACCGGCGGCGAGAACTCCCTACCGCCGGATCTGGTTCCAATGTTCCTCCAGGGCCTGTTAGCGCAGGCGGCATACGGTCGCCAGCGGTCATCGGGGTTAGCAGTGTTACCCACGGAGCCTCCTTGAGGCGCGTCGAAGAACACCAGCGACCTCAGAGACTTCCCTCAGCGTCCCGCCCGGGGTATGATGGCCCCAATCGTGTAGGCAGGTTGCGTTGGGAGTGTGAGCCCCAAGGGCAACTGGTAGTGACATACGAGGACCGGTTCCCGCCGGTCCTCGTTGCATATCCGGCCACGGGTGGGCCGGCGCAGGGGGGTTAGCGGGGCGTTAGGCGGCCCCCTGTCGCAATTCGGCGGTCAGCACCCATTGGCCGTCGGGGCGGCGCTCGGCGCGGTCCCGGCGGCGGAGCTGTTCGAGGTGCTTGCGGGCGTTGCCGACGTGGATCCCAGCGAACTCGGCTAGCTCCTCCGCGGACAGCGAGTGGTAGGCGGTCAAGAGCTGGGCGGCTCGCTCCCACGGCTCGGAGGAGGTTCGAATCAAGCGGTGGTAGCTCTTGTCCCAGGCCAGGGCATCGTTACGGCTGATGTACCGGCGGCCGTCGATGCGAGCGGCGGGAAGATGTTTCTTGGAGATTGCGTTGCGAACGGCGCTTTCACTCCTCCCGGTCAGGGCCGCAACTTCGGCCGTAGTCAGACGCTCTTGCTGTTCGCAATCCTGAGACATGGCTTAAGTCTCGCGAGGGCGCGCGCCCGAATGGTGGATGGTCGGAATGCGGCTAGTGAGCGAAGAAGTTGGCTGGGGCGTCGGGGTGAGGGTGGGGGAGTGCGGCGTCCCCTGGCGATTCGGGGCCGCCTGGTACCGGCCGTGGCGGGCAGGGACCCGGCCGGGGCCCCTTCCTGGTCGACCCGCTGGACGTGCGTTGGCCTGTGGTGGTTTTCGTGGCCGGTCAGCTCGGTATTGCTGATCCGACCTGTCAGCGGGTACGTGTCTCGGCTCATGACCGCTCACGAGCACCAGAGGGACACCCGCCGGGAGCACGCCTATAGCGACATCGCCGAGCGGGTCGGCGAGCTGCGGAGTTTCATCGAGGCGAGGGGATGGTTGTGGTCAAGGGTCATTTGCTGGCATAACGCTTGCCGTTCATAACGTGTGACGTTATACTTTGGGGGATGTTGCAGTCGTTTCGGGACAGAGCCACGAAGGCTGTCTGGCAGCGCCATCCTGTCTCTAAGTTCGGCACCGACCTCCACCGGGCAGCTCACCGGAAGCTGCTGATCCTCGACGCCGCCGGCTCTCTCAGTGACCTCCGGGTCCCTCCCGGCAACCGGCTCGAAAAGCTCCGGGGCAGCCGGGCCGGCCAGCACAGCATCCGCATCAACGACCAATGGCGTATCTGCTTCCGCTGGACCCGCAACGGGCCCGAGGATGTCGAGATCGTCGACTACCACTGAACCCAATCCCAAAGGACGGATCAACAATGACCACCGAAGCGCTCTACCCTCCGATCCACCCCGGCGAGATCCTCCACGAGGAGTACCTGATCCCCCTGGGCGTTACCCAGCACCGGGTCGCGGTCGCCATCGGCGTGCCCCCCCGCCGGCTGAACGAGATCGTCCACGGCAACCGCCGGATCTCGGCTGACACCGCTCTCCGCCTCGCCCGGTACTTCGGGACCACGGAGGGGTTCTGGATCAACCTCCAGAGCCGCTACGACCTCGACGTCGAGCGCGACCGGCTGGGCCCGGTGCTGGAGGGCATCCGGCCGATAGCCCACGTCTGATGATTCGGCCCGCCTTGTGCGTTGCGCGCCGGTTAGTGTTAGTTAGTGGTCTGGTCTCGGTCGGAGCCCGAAGATCTGCCGCCGTTGCGCCGCTGGCTCTTGCACGCAGCCGTACACCACCAGGATCAAGGCGGGGACGACAAAGAAGAGATCGTAGGGGTGGGCTACGCCCGCCTTGATGAACCACGCGCAGATGCCGAAGTTGAAAAGGTACAAGACTCTGCTCGACGTGACTTCATGAGGGGTGAGAGGCCTGTTCCGCCGTTCATCCCGCACTCGGGAACGAGCTAGGAGACGGGCTTGCTCCTCCTCCCAACCTCTTCGCCACCGGTCCGTCATGGTCCAAGTCTTGCACCCGGTGGTCGGCCCAGCACCGGTCCGTCTTGTCGTGCGCACCGATACGTTGGTGAGCGTTAGCAAACAGGACATTAACCCAGGCTGTGGGGGCCGCCGCCGTGATGACCGGTGGCCAGTCGTGGCCATGATGTCCGCACATACCCGCTCCCTCCCAAGGTCGCCAAAATCAACGCCTAAGGCAGGAGGCGTCCGCCGCTGCGGTGGGCGATCTCGTGAAGACTGCTGGCTGTGGACACTCGGCGGCTTGCTCAGGAACGATGTCGCCGGACCCAGCCGGTCACGTCAACCAGGGTGTTGTTGACGCCTGCCGTGCCGGGGACCACGGTGATCCCGGTCCCGTCGACGTTTGCCACCCGTATACCCAAGGGACTTGCTGGGACGACACGACCGCGTGCTGTCAGGACGATCTTCTTGCCGTCAGGGGAGTAGTACGCGGCGAGTGCTCCCGGGGCCCGATCGCTACGCCTTGGGGGGAGAGGGGGCCGAGGATCCGTCCGTGCCGGTCGACGCCGCGAAGCACCGGCCCTTCGATGATGTTGGCGGCGGTCACCCAGGCCCGCCAGGCCCGGACGGGGCAGCTGTCCGGGTGGTTGCCGTAGACGACCTCGATCCGCCGTCCTCGGGCCTCCTGGTCGGTCTTGGACCGGCGCAGGCGGATGAGGAGCCCTTCGGCGACGTCGTCCACATCGGCGGCGGTGATGGCGGCGAGCTCGCTGCGCCGCATGGCGCCGGCGAAACCGACCAGCAGGATGGCCCGGTCCCGCCGATCCGCGGCGCTGTCACCCAGGGGAGCCACCGCCGCTTTCACATCCGCGGTGGTGACCGCCCGTTTCTGGCGAGGGGCGACACCGAGGGCCCGGCGAACGCCGCGCATGGTCTCGCGCACCAGCGTGTCAACACAAGGGTTGGGCTGGCCGGCGACCTGGTGGACCTGGCCGATCCCGGCCAGGCGTCGGGTGATCGTCGACACCGCTGCAGGCGCCCGGTCGTCGGGCGGGAACGCCATCTCGCTCACATAGCCGGCGATCATGCCTGGGGTGGCGGGGAGCGGGTCGAAGCCGACGGTACGACACCAGGTGGCGAAGTCGGCCCAGTCGGTGGCATAGGCCCGCAGCGTGGCCTCGGAGCGGCCCTGGGCGACCGCCCGGCGGATCTTGGCCTCGAGGTCGGCCAAGCGTTGCGGTGACGGCGTCGCCGCTGGTGCCTCGAGCGCGGTGGTGGCCAGATCGAGGAGCACGTCGCGATTCTCGGCCCCAGGTGTCCCCTCCTGTCGGGGTTGGGCTGGTGCTGGTTGACGCAGCCCGTCAGCCCGGCCCGGGAGGGTGGCCGTCACAGCCACATATGGCGACCCCGGAGGGGTTGACGGTCCCTGAAGGGTCGGGCAGGGTGCCTGCGTTGGTGACCAGCGCCGGGCCAACTCGACCAGGAGCGGGGGGCCCGGTACCCCGCGACCGCCATGCTCGATCCAGCGTGGTGGTACGCAGAATCGAGATTATCTCCAGCAGAACTTGAGTAACGAATAACCCCCGGGTTCCTCCCCTTGGCTGACGGTGAGAGGAAGCCTCTTCTGGCTTGGGAGATGGAGCCCTCCGACGCTGACGCCTATTTCGGGAAGGTGTTGCCGGGGGGGCGGCGAAGGGGACCCGGCTGTCGAGGGCGCAGGCGTTGAAGACGTACTTCTTAGGTGTGGATATTAGAGGGTAGATTACACCCTGGAGTAGAGGGTTGTAAAGAACGTAGAAGTAGGGTAGGATTTGCTCATGGACACGGCACTGGAGCAGAGCTACCGAACCGGGTTGACCGGACTGCTGTTGGCGTCGCTGGACCACCTTGGGGGTCGAAGCGACGGTTCTGAGCGCAGACGAGGACGCTGGCGGCGTCCGCAGCGGCTTCGACGCAACGGCTGACAGCTGGCAACGTTTCGCGTCGCAAGCAGAGGCTCTCGGCTGCGAGTTACATCGCAGTGCCGGCCTCGTTTGCCAGCGATGTCCGGTGCCTGAAGGGGTTACGCCAAGCATCGGTGTCGATGTGTGGCTGGCTCCGTTGATTGGCTACCTGATTGGTCGGTTCATTACGGTCGGGATCTGGCCATGGATTGGCGACAGTCCTGTCCGATCGTCCTCTACCTACACACGTCCACATCCCTGGAGAGAGGAAACTCCCATGACTCGCCTAGCTGAGGCTGAGATCGCGCACGCCCACGAAACGTCTGTCCGTCTAGAGATCCACGACGTGGTCAAGGTACTTCAAGAAATTTTGGGCACACGGCTGGTCGGTCATCTCGCGGGCAGCAAGGACCCCAAGGCGGTTAGCGACTGGATCGAGGGTTCTCGAGCGCCACGTGCTGCTGCCGAGAGCCGTCTACGTACCGCCCTCCAGGCCGTCCAGGTCCTTCAAGCGGTGGAGTCCGAGCACGTCGTGCAGGCGTGGTTCATCGGTCAGAACCCGCAGCTCGACGATGACGCCCCCGCCACAGCCCTTAGCGCTGACCGGTTAAAGGACGTTCTCGGTGCTGCTCGGGCGTTCGCCCAAACGGGCTGATCAGCGGGGGTGATTGGCAGTCGCCCCCATGGCCTTAGAACACTCGCAGCTCAAAACAGTCGGCTACTTCCTTCAGTTCTGGCATGTCCTCATCGATTGCTCTTGCCTCCAAAACCGTTAAGGGTGTCTCTTCGAAGACCGCCCAGCACTCCCAGTCTGTGTTGTGGCGGGACAGGTACCGGATACCTGCGAACCGGTTGTGACCGTCGTCGTCGCGTGCGGACCAGACGTAGTCAGACAGCAGTCGGGTGACACGGCGGTCTGGCCTGCCCGTAACACCGAGACGTCGAGCCGTTCGTAACCCAACGCAACAATGGTGGCCCTCAAGGTTCGATCCAGGACGGTCATGACACTGCGCGACTCGATATTCAAAAATGGCCTGTTGCTGTCGACCGTGACCCTGACGGCTCGGCGACGATGACGCCAGTCGCTGGGGACCGCCCCCGCCGACATGAAGTTCCGTTCCGCCCACTCACTTTCGACCAGATCCGCAAGCTCGTTGCTAGGACGCAACGACGCAAGGGATTCCCCGAAGCAGGCTTGCAGGGTCGAGCCCAGATAGCCGACTGCAAATCGGCCCGTGGCACTGTCGAACCGGTTCCCAGCCGAAGACTCGCCCATGTTCAACGGCGCGGGATCCCAGGACTCGAGCAGCGCAAGCGGCCGGCCTATCCGCCAGAGATGGTCCGGGGCAGACTTCACCGCTGTCTCACCATGAGATTCCGCCTGCTGTTGATGGGCCTTACGCTGAACCGTGCTTCCGGACGCGGCCCAACCGTACGGGACCGCTCTGCTGGCAAGACGGTCACGGCGCCGTGGGCGCCTGTGCGTCTCTAACGCCGATTCTTGCGTCGGGCCTTGATCGGCGCCAGGCTGATCGTGGATTGTCGAGCGGCGCGGAGGATCCCTTGCGGTTGTAGGGATATTCGGGTTGTGACCTCGAATCTGTCGATCGGATTGGGGCCGGTCTCGCTGTGCAGTCCGGGCTCATCGGCTGAGTGAAGGCGAGGTGAGCGGCAGGGGCGGTCAACAGAATCCCCATGAATGACAGTGTTGTAAGTCGTCTCGGTTAGGGTGCTTGACTCCGACCGGTAGGACTGGTGAAGTGATGGCATGGGCCGTACAGCGAGATCGACCCCGGTTCAAGGGTCGGCGGCTCGCCCTGGCGGGGAGTTCTTCGCTCGGCCCACCGGACCCAACCACCGCCGCTACGAGGCGCTGCGGGCCTACCTGTGGGAAGGGGCCAGCATCGAAGAAGCAGCAGCGAGGGCCGGCTACTCGCCCGCCACCTTGCGCTCCGCGGTCCGAGATTTCCGTTCCGGAAAGACCGGGTTCTTCATCAACCCGCGGCCCGGGCCGACCCGGGCGC
>JALZAH010000100.1 GCA_030948425.1 Actinomycetota bacterium | reverse complement strand
GCCTGCAGCCGGGCCAGGCGCTCCTCGGGCAGGCGGCTCACGATCACGGTGACATGACTGGTCCGCTTGCGGATCCGGGTGGCCCGACCCCGGGCCCGGGGCCGCCACCGCTTGATCGTGGTGCCCTCGTCGGCGAAGCAGGCCGCCACGTAGAGCTCCTCGCGCTCGGCTTCGTCGTTGTGCTCGGCGTTGGCCACCGCCGAGGCCAGCACCTTGCCGACCACAAAGGCGACGTCGCGCTCGGAGAAGCGGAGGATGTCCTCGGCTTCGTGCACCGGGCGGTCCCGGACCAAGTTGAGGACCTCGCGCACCTTGTTCGGCGCCACCCGGGCGTGACGAAGCACGGCTCGGGTTCCGGGACGCTCGTTGGTCTTGAGCCCAGCCATCAGCGCCGGCCTGCCCTCTCCTGGCCGGCATGGAAGCGGAACGTGCGGGTCGGAGCGAACTCGCCCAGCTTGTGGCCGACCATGGACTCGGTGATGTACACCGGGACATGCTTGCGCCCGTCGTGGACGGCGATGGTGTGGCCCACCATGTCGGGAATGATGGTGGAGCGTCGCGACCAGGTCTTGATCACGCGCTTCTCGTTGCGAGAGTTGAGGCCGTCCACCTTTTTCAGCAGGTGGTCGTCGACAAATGGACCCTTCTTGAGGCTGCGGGGCATGTGAACTACCTCCGGGCGCCGCGGGTACGCCGCCGGCGAACGATGAGCTTCTCTGATGGCTTGGTGCGATCACGGGTGCGGCCCTCGGGCTTGCCCCAGGGCGACACCGGGTGGCGACCGCCTGACGTCTTGCCCTCGCCGCCACCGAGCGGGTGGTCGACGGGGTTCATGGCCACACCGCGGGTCTGGGGGCGGACACCCTTCCAGCGGTTCCGTCCGGCCTTGCCGATGCTGATCAACTCGGCCTCGGAGTTTCCGACCTCGCCGAGAGTGGCCCGGCAGTCGATGGGCACCCGGCGCATCTCGGTGGAAGGAAGGCGCAGGGTGGCGTAGGGGCCCTCCTTGGCCACGACCTGCACGCTCATGCCCGCCCCCCGAGCGATCTTGCCCCCCCCACCGGGCTTCAACTCGACGTTGTGGACGACCGAACCGACGGGGATGAATCGCATGGGCAAGGCGTTGCCGGGACGAATGTCCGAACCCTGGCCGCTGCTCAACACGTCGCCCACCTTCACCCGGGCCGGCGCCAGGATGTAGCGCTTCTCGCCATCGTGATAGTGCAGCAGGGCGATCCGGGCGTTGCGATTGGGGTCGTACTCGATGGCGGCCACCGTGGCGGGAACGCCGTCCTTGGTCCGCTTGAAGTCAACGAGGCGGTACTGCTGCTTGTGGCCTCCGCCCTTGTGGCGGGCGGTCTTGCGGCCGTAGGCGTTGCGCCCACCGGTCTGGGACTGGGGAGCCAACAGGGACTTCTCAGGGCGGGTCCTGGTGATCTCGGAGAAGTCCGAGGACGTCTGGAACCGCCGGCCGGCGCTGGTGGGCCTGCGTTTGCGCAACGGCATGTCAGTCTCCCTCGAAGATCGGGATGCTCTGACCCTCGGCGAGGGTGACGACGGCTCGCTTGGTGTTGGCCCGCTTCCCGAAGGTCGCCTGCTTCCGGTTGCGCTTCCGCTTGCCTGGCCGGTTCAAGGTGTTGACCTTGACGACCTGGACACCGAAGATCTCCTCGACGGCCCGGCGAATCTCGGTCTTGTTCGACCCCGGGGCCACGATGAAGGTGTAGGCACCTTCGTCGAGCAGGCCGTAGGACTTCTCCGAGACGACGGGGCGGACGATGACGTCGCGAGCGTTGCTCATGGCTGGCCCTCCTCGTTGGCCTCGGCGGTGACAGGTGTGTCAGCGCCAGGAGCGGTGTCGGCGCCAGGAGCGGTGGGCGGCGCGCCGGGAACGGTCTCGGTGGTGAACACGATCCAGTCGCAGCGGAGGACATCGTAGGTGTTCAGCTCGCCGGGGCTGATCACATGAGCATCAGGCAGGTTGTGGAACGACTTGGCCCCGGCATCGTCACCCCGGGACAGGACGACGAGGACCTTGCCCGTGACCTCCAGGGCGGCGAGGGCGGCGATGGCTCCCTTGGTGCTGGGCTGGTCGAGGCCCCAGCGGTCGATGACGGCCACCCGACCCTCGGCGGCCCGGTCCGAAAGGGCCGAACGGAGGGCGAGCTGCACCATCTTGCGGGGGGTGCGCTGGCGGTAGCTGCGAGGCTTAGGGCCGAAGGCCACGCCGCCACCGGTGAACTGGGGGGCCCGCTCCGAACCCTGTCGGGCCCGGCCGGTGCCCTTCTGCTTGAACGGCTTCTTGCCACCGCCGGATACCTCGGCGCGGGTCTTGGTGCTCTGCGTGCCGGCCCGGGCGGCGGCCAGCTGGGCGGTGACAACCTGGTGCATGACGGCCACATGGGGTTCGATGCCGAAGATCACCGGGTCGAGCTCGATGGACGACACCGAGGCGCCACTGGCGTCGCGCACGGCAACACGAAGAGCGGCCATCACTTGCCTCCCCTGACGGCGTCACGGATCGTGATCGTGCCGCCCCGGGGCCCCGGGACCGCACCCTTCACCAGGATCAGGTTCCGCTCGGCGTCGGCGCTCACCACCTCGAGGTTCAACGTGGTCACCTTCTGGTCGCCCATCTGGCCGGCCATGCGGGTCCCCTTGAACACTCGAGCGGGGGTGGCGCAGGCACCGATGCCGCCGGGGGCACGGTGATGCTTGTGGTTCCCATGGCTGGCGCCCTGACCCTTGAAGTTGTGTCGCTTCATGCCGCCGGCGAAGCCTTTGCCCTTGCTCACGGCTGTGACGTCGACCTTGTCACCGGTCGTCCACATGTCAGCCGCCAGCTCCTGGCCGATGCTGAAGTTCTTGGTGTCATCGACCCGCAGCTCGACGAGCCGACGTCCGGGATCGACCTCCGCCTTGGCGTACTGGCCGGCGACGGGCTTGGTCAGGGTCGATGGCCGGCGGACCCCGTAGGTCACCGTCACCGCCGCGTAGCCGTCGCGGTCAGGGGTCTTCAGCTGGACGACGCGCACCGGCGTGACCCGGATGACGGTGACGGCCACAGCACGATTCTGGTCATCCCAGATCTGGGTCATGCCGACCTTCTCGCCGACGATGGCTTTCGATGGCACAGCTTGCTCTTTCTTCAGTCGTGGCGGAGGGGACCGAACCCGTAGGCACCGGCCACCTCACACGCTGAGGCCCCACGCGCGACCAGGTCACGGTGGGACACTCCTTTGGTTTGCGCCACGGGGTCTCCTTCTGGTTGCGGTAACCCAACCGGACACCCGTGGACATCACTTGTGAGACGGAGGCAGAGCATAGCGGGAGTGACGACCCCTGACCAACCGGGCTGGCGCCGACGGGCGGCGGGGCGTCGGCGGGCAACGGCGTGCAGACTGACGAACATGGTCTCACCCTTTGCCCCCCCGCCGACAGCTGACGGCTCCCGCACGGTCGTCAGCGTCGACGTGGTCAGGGTGGACGTCTCCCTGCGCTTCGACGTGGCCGCATCGCAGGCAGCGGCGCTGGCCACCGTCGACTTCGTGGTCGATGGCCCCGGTGGTCACCCGGCGCTCGACCTACGCCAGCAGATCGACTCGTTGACCCTCGACGGTCAGCCTCTCACCGCCGACGCCATGGCCCCCGTTGATCTCGGTGGCGGCACCGACGCCCACATGCGCGTCCTCGACGTCGCCCTCGACAGCGGCAGCCGTCACCAGTTGACGATCTCCTACCGCCTGGGCCTGCCCGGCTCGGGGGGGGCGGTGCCGGTCGGCTGGGTGGACGACGGGGTCCGCTTCGACCTGTGGATGTCGGACCTGATGCCCGGTCGCTACCTGGAGATGTGGATCCCGGCACCGTTGTGCCACGACCGTTTCGCCCTCACGGTTCGCCTGGAGGTGACGGGCACGTCCCGGCCTCATCTGCTGATCACCAACACCGGCGTTTCGCTCGAGGCCGCCCTGCACTGGAAGGTGGCCTACCCGCAGACCTTCACCTCGCTGTCGCCCATGCTCGTCCTGGCCCCGGTCGACGAGATCCAGTGGCGCAGCCGTGTCCTTCACCTGCCGGGCCTGGCACATCCCCTGGAGCTGCGCAGCGCCCGCCACGTCGAGGTGGATGCC
Organism: Actinomycetota bacterium; assembly: GCA_030948425.1. GTDB lineage: Bacteria > Actinomycetota > Acidimicrobiia > Acidimicrobiales > Palsa-688 > JALZAH01. The sequence goes on along the minus strand of JALZAH010000100.1, from coordinate 1,531 downwards.
GACCTGGGAGCGGTGGAAGCAGACGTTGCCGGTTGGCTTGCGTACCTGCACACCCGGTTCGGCCCATGGGCGCACGGGACGACCATGACGACCTTCGTGTGGGGCCCGGGCCGGGGCATGGAGTACGACGGGGCCACCACGGCAGCGCTGGGAGCCCTCGAGCATGAGGTCTTCCACAGCTGGTTCGGACGAGGCATCAAACCGGCTCGGGCGTCGGACGGATGGATAGACGAGGCATGGACCACGTGGAGCACGGCATCCCGGCGCTCCGAAGGGCCCCGCTTCGACGCCGTCGCCGTGGGCTTGGACGAGGAGCCGGTGCTGCTCTGCCCGCCGCACCCCTGGAGCCGCCACACTCCCCGTGAGTCCTACGCGTCCGGGTCACGGTTGTTCTCCGCCATGGCTGCCATCCTGGGAGGGCCCGACCGGTTGCGCTCGGTGATGGCGGCCTTCTACCTCATGCACCGGGGCGGCCTGGTCACCACCCACAACCTCCAGAGCCACCTGCAGCGCCACGCTGAGGTCGACATCGAGCCGTGGTGGGCCCGCTACGTGCACGGCCAGGGTTGATCGGGGGATCGTTCACAGGTGCTCGGATTCGGAGGACGCCGAGTCGGGCAGGGATTGGCACATGAACATCAACGTCCACCCCGCCGATCATCCTCCTTCAGAGCTGACCCAGCACGCGTTCGACCTGATCGTCCTCGGTGCCGGGTCGACCGGTGAGAACGTCGCCTCGCGTGCCATCGCCGGTGGCTTGAGCGTGGCCGTGGTGGAAGCCGAGCTGGTCGGCGGTGACTGCTCCTATTGGGCGTGCATGCCCAGCAAGGGCCTCCTTCGCTCCGGGGAGGCCCTCCACGACGCCCAGAGGGTGGGGGGGGCCGCCGAGGCCGTGACGGGTGGCCTCGACGTGACTGCCGTCCTGGCCCGGAGGGACAAGTTCAACAGCGGCTTCGACGACGCATCCCAGGTCAGCTGGCTGATGGGGACCAACGCGACCTTCTTGCGCGGCCAGGGTCGCCTCAGCGGTGAGCGGACGGTGACGGTCACCGGCATCGACGGGTCCACCGCAGAGCTGAGCGCCCGTCATGCGGTTGCCCTGTGCGTCGGGAGCTCCCCTGCGCTTCCCCCGATCGACGGGTTGGCCGACGTCGGGGCGTGGACCAACCGGGAGGCCACCAGCTCCGAGACGGTGCCCGCCCACCTCGTCGTGCTCGGTGGTGGCGTCGTCGGTGTGGAGATGGCCACCGCGTGGTCGTCACTCGGGTCGAAGATCACCCTTCTCGAAGGCGCTGAGCGCCTCCTTCCCAGCTATGAGCCCAAGGCCGGCGAACTTGTTGGGGCAGCGCTCAGGGAGGCCGGCGTCGACGTCCGCGTCGGCGTCAAGATGGTGACCGCCCGTCGGGAGGAGACCACGGTGACCGTGACCCTCGAGGGCGGTGAGGAGATCTCCGGTGACGAACTGCTCGTAGCCGTGGGGCGCAAGCCCAAGACCGACGATGTCGGGCTCGACACGGTAGGCGTCGAGCCC
>JALZAH010000084.1 GCA_030948425.1 Actinomycetota bacterium | reverse complement strand
GGCCGAGACCTGGCGCGAGCCGTGTATGCATTCTCCCGGATTTCGTCAGGGTGCCTCTCCTTCGCCCGCCCCCCGACCATGCATGCGTGGCAGCGTTGTAGCATGATCGTGGCATGGCGCGTATTCGGGTGAGTACTACCGTCGATGAGGACCTCTTGGCGCACGCTCGTCGCCTGTCGACGGGCACAACAGACGCTGCGCTCCTCGACGAGGCGCTCCGGGCCCTGGTAGTGCGCCATCGAGCCAGCGAGATCGACGAGGCCTACCGGGCGTACGACGAGCACCCCATCGACGAGGCTGACGACTGGGGCGATCTCGCCTCGTTCCGAAAGGCCGCAGCCGCGTCGTGACTCCACCGCTGATGCGCGGGGAGGTCTGGTGGTGCGAACTCCCTCATATCAGGCGCCGACCCGTTGTCGTTCTCTCCCGAGATGCTGCGATCCCCCGCCTACGACGCGCGATCGTCGCGCCCTGCACAACGACGATCCGGGGGCTCGCCAGCGAGGTCATCCTCGAGCCAGGAGACGACCCCGTCGGCCGCCGCACCGCAGTCAACCTCGACTCGGTCGAGAGCGTGTCGGTCTCGGTGCTCGTCGAACGACTCGGCCGACTCAGCGAGGACCGCCTTCGTGAGATCTGCGCCGCCCTCGGCGTCGCCGTCGACTGCCCAAGCTGACAGCACCCGCCTGCTCAGGGACGAGCGAGAGGCTCCCCCAACGTCCAGGAAGGAACATGCAGGCCGGCCAGCGAACCCACGCTGGTGCCCTGCCCAGCGCCGAGGGCGGCAGGCGGAACCTGCGGCGTCACAGGGTCGGGGCCGGCAGCACCAGCTGAAGTCCATCGCTCTGCCGGGCTGAGCTACTCAGTGCGCGGCCCTATAGGCGGCCGGCGCAGAGCGGTCAGATGCCGACCCACGTCGCCCGTGACCGCGCCGCTACCCTGCTTGGGGATCCAGACTATGACACCACCGCCGAAGAGCTCGTCTCGGACAGGAAAACGGAGGCGGCGGGCGTCGCCTCGGGTGCGTCGGAACCGCACGATCGTGGCCGTCGCAGCTGTCGCGCTCCTCGTGGCCTTCGGCGTCGAGGTGGACCATCCCCTCGCCAAGCTGCAGGATGCCAGGCCGGCAGCTGCCGGTCCGCTCCAGCCGGTGACACCGGCGACATCGATCCCCCGGGATCCCGGCGGCGGTGATGCCTCCGGCACCCTGCCCCCGAGCGACCCGTCGCCGGTGACCGCCGCCGTCCCCGGCGTCAGCCACATCATCGCCAAGGGCCCGGCGACGTCGGCCAACCTGGCCCTCACCTTCGACGACGGCGACTGTGAGCAGTGTGTCGCCGGGATCGTCGACGGCGTCGAGCGCACCGGCGTCCACGTCACCTTCTGCCCCAACGGCGCCTACGGCCCGGCCACCTGGGACAAGTACGCCGACCGGATCAGGGCCCTCATCGCCAAAAACCAGGTCGCCATCTGCAACCACACCTGGGACCACAAGGACCTCACCAAGGTGAGCGACCAGCAGATCCGCACCGAGCTCACCAGGAACGAGCAGTGGATCGAGCAGACCTTCGGGGTCAGCGCCTTCCCGGTGTTCCGGCCCCCGTACGGTGCCCACAACCGAAGAGTCGACAGAGTCGCCGCCGACCTGGGGTTCACCCAGGTCCTGATGTGGTCGGGCACCCTCGGCGACTCGATCATCCACCCGCCCGACTTCATCCTCAGCCAGATGCAGATGTACGCCAAACCCGGCATGGTCATCCTGGCTCACGGCAACCATCCCGCCACCGCATCGGTGTTCGACCAACTCGTCGGCATCGCCCATCAGAGCGGGCTGCAACTCCTCACCGTCCCCGAACTGCTGAAGCCGCCCTGAGCCCTCAGATCGCCTGGCCGCCCAGGACACGACTCAAGACGGCGGCGCGACGTCTACAGCAGCCGGCGTCAAACCGCGATCCAGCGCCCCACGCGGCAGGTTCCTGTGTGGCGCCACGTCTCCACCGGCAGTTCCGACTGCAGTCCCACGGCGGTTGAACGGCCACGGCCATCCCACAACCACGGCGGCCTTTACCGTGGACCCATGAAGCGCCGCCCGATCACTCCTCTGGGCATGCTGGCCGCATTCCCGCTCACCGCCGGGGCCTGCACGCCCGCCCGAGACAAGACTGGAACGGTGGCCAGCGGACCGGCGACCTCAACCAAGCCTACCGGACGTACGGGTCCGGCACCGTCTCGACCGACGCTACCGCCCCCCGCCAGCCCGCCCGGGTGACCACCCTTCGTGACCGGCGCGGCAAGGTTGGGGCGGTGCGGTCCGGGTCGGCTGCGAGGTCGGCGAGGATCGGATTGAGCCGCCGGAGGCCGCTTCTGATCCTGGATTTGACGGTCCCCTCGGGCTGACCGAGCCAGGCGGCCGTCCCCCGGTAGGTCCCCGACGCTGATCGCTCGTGGCGGGCATCGACGGCCGGTGGGCGGCGGCCGATGGGATCGCTTGTCACCGGGCGTGCTCGTTGGTGGCCGGTCGGCTCGGCGACTCAAGGTCGTGAAGGTTCCGGCCAGTCCCGTGTGGCGCTCCTCGGCCAGCCTCACCCAGAGGTGCGGTCCTCTGCGGTGGTCATGGCTCCGTTCGATGTCGGGTCTGCGCCATGTCGGGCGTGCGCCTTGGCCTCGGCGGCGGACAGCAGCTCGTCAAGCTCAGTCTTGGTCAGGGTGATCGACTCGCTTCGACGGGCCGCCGCCTCCCGCTCATCGAGGAGAGCGGCCAGTTCGGCCTTGGTCATCGTGACCTGCTCGTCCTTGGTGTCGGCGGACGGCGTGGTAGTCGACGACTTCTCGAACTCCTGTTTCGCCTCACCGATCGACCGGGCCAGCTTGGGTAGCTTGCTGCCACCGAAGATCAGCACACAGACCAGCAGGATGATGACGAGCTCCGGGGCTCCAACACTGG
>JALZAH010000076.1 GCA_030948425.1 Actinomycetota bacterium | reverse complement strand
CCGCGAAGAAGGCCGCCGTGGCGTGCCCGCTCGGGAAGCTACTCGTCCTCGGTTGGCGGAGGTGGAGAGGTCGGGGCCCGTCGTGGGCCGGCCGGCTTCGACGGAACATCCACTTGACCGGACCATTGACCAGGGCGGACTCCAGGCCCAGGCCGGCGGCCACCCGGATGAGGGGCCGGCGCCAGTTTCCCCGCCGACGGCGTCCGGCTTGGATGCCTGCGGTCACCAGCCACAACAGACCGTGGTCGCCCAGCGCGCTGGCCGTGTACATGACCAGGTCCGGAAACCGACGGTCACGTAACAGCCGCTCGATGGCCTCATCGGCGTAGTCGTCGAAGGCCGTCATCCGTCCCCCCTCGGGCAGACCGATGGTTGGCAGTGACCATCCTTGGATGGCGGACGACCACTCCTGAAGAGTCATGAGCGTCCGGCGGGTTCGGACCGGACCGGGAGGCTGGTCAGGTCACCACCGACCGCGGGGCAGTAGGCGTGAAATGCGCACCATGAACAGGCACGTCCCGGCTTGGGGCGGAAGTCCTCGCGCTCACAGGCCAGCTCGACGGCGCTCCAGATGGCCTTGGTCTGGCGCTGCAGGGCCCTGATCGACTGCTCCGAGGGGATGGTCGAGATGCTGAGGGGCTCGCGCAGATGTAACAGTTGGATCCGGGCCGGGCGCTGGCCAAACACTTCCTCGCAGAGAAAGGCGTAGAAGTGGACCCCCCCGAGGCGAGCCTGCTCGACCCGGGCGGAGGGCGCCCGACCGGTCTTGTAGTCGGTGACCACCAGCGCCCCATCCTCATCGAGCTCCAAGCGATCGATGATGCCCCGGAGGGTGAGGGTCCCGATCTGGACCGACAACTTCAACTCCGTTCCGATGACCCGTACCGAAGTCGGGTCCTCCAGGGCGAAGTAGCCGCGGACGAGCGATTCGGCGTCCGCAAGGAACACAACCCGCTCCGGCGCAGACAGCTCCAGAGCTTCGTATTCGGGCCCGCAGAGGATGTCATCGGCGGCGGCGTTCAAGCGGTCCAGGGCGAGCGGCAGAGTCCGATCGGCCGGATCCTCCCACATCAGCATCTGCAGAGCTCGGTGAACCACGGTGCCCTTGGTGGCCGGGACCGACGGGGATTCGGGGAGGCGATCGATGGCCGAAAGTCGGAACGCCAGACCGCAGTCCTTGAATGAGGAGACCTTGGACGGTGAGAGGGAGACGGGAAGGGGCAGGACCATCGACATCCAGGGTAACGAGAGGGTGAGACACCTGCGGTGACCTCAGAGCAGGGCCCAAGTGGCGATCTCCATCCCCGGGGCAGTGGTGAGGCGTGGACCGCGACGAGCAGGGCTGGGAACGGGCGCCGGCACGGAGGCGAACCTACCGGGCCGATTCGACGAGCTCCAAGACGGTCGTGGCGCCGTCCACGGCGTCGGCTCCCCACGTGTTGTCGAAGAGGAGATGCACCTCCCGGGCGGACGAGGCCAGGTCGGCGATGTCGGGGAGCCAGCCGGCGAGCTCGGATGATCCGTAGCGATATGGCCAGGTCCAGGTCTCGCCCTCCACGCAGCGTCGGCCGCAGAAGCGGACCAGTGCGGTCTCGGCGGTGGCGGCCACCACCGGCGGCAAGGCCCGCACTCCGCTCATGGGGCCGTCGATGCACACCAGGCTCAAGGCGTGGTCCTCGAGCCAGCCCAGGGTCTCCTCACACGTCCCCCCCTCCAGCCATGCCCGGTTGTGCAGTTCCACGGCCACGTCGGTGCCCGGTAGGCGCCGGCGGACGGCGGCCAGCTCCGCCCAGCTGTCGGCACGGGGGGAGAACCACCTCGGGTAGCGCAGGATGACCACGCCCAGGCGTCCGGTCCGTCGCAGTGGATCGAGGGCGTGACTGAAGCGGGCCCAGCACTCCTCGATGACGTCGGGCGCCAGGTGCCCGGGGTAGAGCCGGCGATTGTCCCTGGCCTGGGGTTTGACCTCCGTGGCCAGATCCGGCCACAACGAGTCGGGCAGCGTCGGGCTGCCGGTCAGCAGTGACCAACCCCGCACGTCGAGGGTGAAACCCTCAGGGGTCCGCGCCGCCCACTGGGCGGCCAGGTCGGGGGTCGGCGGGAACCGGAACGTGGTGGCCACCTCGGCGAGGGGGAGCCGGCTGCAGTAGTGCGCCAGACGGGCGGCCGCCGTCATCGTCTTCTTCGGATAGAAGCTGCCGTCTCGCACCAGACTCCGGTCGGCCCACGACGTCGCTCCGGCCAGGACCCGCCCAGGGTCGCCTGGCCCGGCTCCGGGCGTTTCACCCATGGCGACCCCGGGTAGTCAGGGGCGTGCCCATGAACGAATCAACCTCCGCTCGGCACCAGCTACCTTGGGTCCCGCCACTCGTGCCCCAGGGGCGTCGTAGGCATGGCACGCCGGATGCTACGTCGGCGGGCGCCGCTGCCGGTGCCTGACCTCCAGCGTTGGGGCGTGGACCCGGGTTACCACGATGCCGCCGGGGCGTGGCACGAGGCGCCCCCGGGAACCGTCGCTGCCGTCCTCGACGAGATGGGGGCCGGAGAGCGGTCCGGCCCCGACGGCGGCGGGGGCAGCGACAGCGATGGGATCGCCTCGTCGATCATGACCGTACGCCTCGACCATCCCCTTCCGCCGGTTCCCGCAGGGATGTTGGAGATGGAGGACGGAGCCGAGATCCTTCTGGACGGAGCCCTTCCCGCCGATGTCCCCTGTGGATATCACCGGCTGACGCCGGACGATCGGGGGACGCCGTTCTCCCTGGTGGTGAGCCCGGGATTGTGCCCGCCAGGACCCGATCGCCAGTGGGGTTGGGCCGCTCAGCTGTATGCCACCCGGTCGGCCGCCAGCTGGGGTCACGGTGACCTGGCTGACCTACGCCGACTCAGCGCATGGTCAGCCCAGCTGGGAGCGGGGATGACCCTCGTCAACCCGCTCCATGCCGGCGCCCTGGGCGCCCACCCCCAGCCGAGCCCGTACTTTCCGAGCAGCCGATGCTTTCTCAGCCCACTGTACCTGCGGATCGAGGAGATCCCCGGCGCCGAGGGCGTGGCCGAGCTCGACGCCATGGCCGGCGTCGCCCGCTTGCTCAACGATGAGCCCCTGATCGACCGGGGCCGGGTCTGGGCGCTCAAGTCGGTGGCCCTCGAACAGCTCTTCGAGCGCTTCGACGGCGACGCCGACTTCGACCGGTTTCGGGCCCAGCGGGGGCCGGCCCTCGAGGGCTTCGCCGTGTTCAACACGTTGGCGGAGATCCACGGCCCGGGCTGGGCGCAGTGGCCCGAAACGTTCCGACGACCCGACGCCCTCGGGGCCAGAGCGGTGACCACCGACCGGGAGGGCGCCCGCCGGGTCCTCTACCACCAGTGGCTGCAGTGGCACCTCGATGACCAGCTCCGCCGGGCGTCGGAGGCCACAGCGGTGATGGCCGATTTGGCCATCGGTGTCGACGCCGGCGGGGCCGACGCCTGGCTGTGGCAAGACACCTTCGCCTCCACCATGCGTGTCGGTGCCCCGCCGGACGAGTTCAACACCCAGGGCCAGGACTGGGGCCTGCCCCCCTGGGACCCGTGGCGGCTGCGGGCCGCCGACTACCGGCCGTTCATCGAGACCATCCGGGGCGGTATGGGCCACGGGGGGGCACTGCGCTTCGATCACGTGATGGGCCTGTTTCGCCTGTACTGGATCCCCGAGGGTCGTTCGCCCACCGAGGGCACCTACGTCCGCTACCCGCACTGGGATCTGCTCAACATCCTGGCCCTCGAAGCGGCCCGGGCGGGTGCCTACATCGTCGGCGAGGACCTCGGAACGGTGGAGGATCACGTGCGTCAGGAGCTGAGCGAGCGACGGGTCCTGTCGTACCGGCTGTTGTGGTTTGAACCGGACCGGCCCCGGACCTGGCCGGCCCAGACGTTGGGATCGGTGACCACCCACGATCTGCCCACGGTGGCCGGGGTGTGGTCCGGCTCCGACCTCGATGACCAACGCAGCCTGGGGTTGGCCCCCAACGAGGTCGGGGTGGCGGCCATGCGCGAACGGCTAATCGACTGGTCGGGCGTGAGCGGCGGATCCGACAAGGTCAGCTGTGAGGGCGTTCCGGCCGACGAGGTCGTGCGCGGCGCCTATCGGTCCTTGGCCGAGGCACCGTGCTCGGTGGTCACGGCCACCCTCGACGATGCGTTGGTGGTCGAGAAGCGCCCCAACATGCCCGGGACGGTCGATGCGTGGCCCAACTGGTGCATCGCCCTGCCTCGCCCGCTCGAGGAGATCGAGACCTCGCCGCTCGTCGCCGACCTGGCTGCCATCCTCTCCGGGCGGACGCCCGGTCTCTCCGGCGGGGATGGGGCTGGCCCGCTGCGCTGAGTGGAGGCGACGGGACGCGGCGGTGGTGGGGGCCGCCGTAGGCTTGGGAGGTGGACCTGCCCGTCGTACCCCCGGTAGCCCCGATGCTGGCCAAGTCGGTCGCCCAGGTGCCTCGCGGGGCCTACTCGTACGAACCGAAGTGGGACGGCTTCCGTTGCATCGTCTTTCGCGACGGGGCCGACGTGGAGCTCGGCAGCCGCAACGGGCGGTCGCTCACCCGCTACTTCCCCGACGTGGTCGCAGCCGTGCGAAGGGCCCTGCCCGAGCGCTGCGTCGTCGACGCCGAGATCGTGGTGGCCGGGCCGGGTGGACTGGACTTCGACGCTCTGTCGCAGCGTATCCATCCCGCTGCCTCCCGGGTGACGACCCTGGCACAATCCACGCCTGCGTCGATCGTGGCGTTCGATGTGCTGGCCCTGGGTGACGAGGACCTGCGCACCGAGCCGTTCTCCGTACGGCGGGCCACCCTGGTCGATGCGCTTGGTTGGGCACCAGAGCTGGCCGACGGTGTCCACCTGACCCCGGCGACGATCGACGCTTCGGTGGCCGAGGACTGGTTCTGTCGCTTCGAGGGGGCGGGCCTCGACGGGGTGGTGGCCAAATCCCTGGACCTGCCCTATGTCTCGGACAAACGGGTGATGTTCAAGATCAAGCACGAACGCACCGCCGACTTCGTGGTCGCTGGCTTCCGGTGGTACAAGGGTGACGGGGCCGCAGTCGGTTCGTTGATGCTTGGGCTCTACCACGGCAAGACCCTCTCCCACGTCGGGGTGATCGGATCGTTCACCGCCGAGAGACGCAGGGCGCTCCTCGAGGATCTGGCACCGTACCGGGAACCGGGGGTGCACCCGTGGGCGGCATGGGCGTCGTCGGTTGGCGGGTCGGAGCACCAACGGCTGCCGGGGGCCACCAGCCGGTGGAACGCCCACAAGGACCTGAGCTTCGAGCCCCTCCGGCCCGATCTGGTGGTCGAGGCCGCCTACGAGCACCTCCAAGGCGGCCGGCTCCGTCACACCGCTCACTTCCGGCGGTGGCGACCCGACCGGGACCCGAGCAGCTGTGCCTACGACCAGCTCGAGGTAGCCGTGCCCGCTCTGCTGACGGAGGTGTTCTCGGCCGGCGGCACGCCATGAGCACCTGGCGGGACGAAGGAAAGGCGCACAGCGCCGTCCTGGTGCCCGTTCCTGAGGCAGATGCCGCGGTGGGTTGCTGGCGGCGCGGACTCGATCCGATGGCTACCGCCGGGGTGCCCGCCCACATCACCTTGATTGTGCCTTGGTTGGCTCCCGAGCAGATCGGCGACGGCGAGCTGGCCCGACTGCAGGCGGTGGTGACCAAGACAGCATCTTTCGCTTTTGCGCTCCGCTCTGTCGAGCGGTTCGGCCGGCGGGTGCTGTGGCTGGCGCCCGACCCGGCCCAGCCGTTCCTCGACTTGACCTTGGCCCTGGCCGAGGAGTTCAACACGCCCCCGTGGGGTGGCGAGTTCGATGAGGTGGTCCCTCACCTGACCATCGCCCACAGCATCGGCGATGCCGAGCTGGCCGCCACGGCCACCGCGCTCGGCCGGGACCTTCCCGTCGTCTGTTGGGCCGCCGAGGTGCTGGTGATGGTCGGTGACGGGACCCGCTGGTGGGAGCTGGCCACCGTCTCCCTCGGCTGATGAGCAAGGGACGTGGCCCGGCGGCCGGGCTCACCGGGGCCAACTCCATCATCGGCATGCGATGGCCGAGACGATGAAGACCGCAGCTGGCGTCAGCCCTTCTCGATGGCTGCGAAGAGAGCCTTGAGCTCGTCGCCGGGCCCGGCGGGGATGGTGTAGCCCTCGGGGTCACGGATCCGCTCGAAGTTGTCCCGGACGGACTCCACGGTCAGCCTCGGGTCGAAGTGGCCCTCGGTCATGCCGATGAAGAACCTGGCGACCCGGCCGCCACCCACGCTGAAGACCTCGCCGCTGACGGGGACATCCTCGTGGGCCAGCCACACCACGACAGGAGCCACGGCCTCGGGATCGAGGCGGGATGCCGCGTCGCCGAGAAGATCCTCGGTCATGCGGGTCCTGGCCAGGGGAGCGATGGCGTTGACCTTGATGTTGTACTTGGCACCCTCGGCGGCCAGGACCCGGGTCAGACCGACCAGGCCCATCTTGGCGGCGCCGTAGTTGGACTGGCCGAAGTTACCCAGAATCCCCGAGTTCGACGACGTGTTGACGACCCGGCCGTAGCCCTGCTCGCGCATCTTGATCCACGCCGGACGGGTTACGTAGAACGCGCCCTTCAGATGGACGTCGATGACCGGCTCGAGCAGATCGGGGGTCATGTTGTGGAACGTCTTGTCGCGCAGGATGCCTGCGTTGTTGATGACGATGTCGACCCGGCCGAAGGCGTCGACGGCTGTGTCGACCAGGGATTGGCCGCCCTCGGGGGTGGCCACACTCGATCCGTCGGCCACCGCTTCGCCACCCAGATCGGTGATCTCGCCGACGACCGTCTCCGCCGGCCCCTTGTCAGAGCCGTCCCCGCGCACCGAGCCGCCGAGGTCGTTGACGACGACCCGTGCGCCTCTCGAAGCCAGCAACAGGGCGTGCTGGCGGCCCAGACCACCGCCCCCGCCGGAGACGATCGCTACTTTGCCGTCAAATCCAAGATCGGTCATGGCCTGTCAAGCTACTGGCAGGTCGGCTCAGCGAGCCAGCGACGCCCGGGCGCCCTTTGTCACTCGCCGGAGAGCCGAGAGAACCGGAGGCGTTGGGGGCTCCGGCCCCTTGCTGTACGGGCGGGGGCGGTCGCTCGGCCAGCGACGTGGCGTGAGAAGCAGCGCCCGGGGGTAGTCCTCGAACATCCAGCGCAGGAACTGGTAACGGGTCACCTGGTTGGCCATGACCAAACGCTGCCAACCGTTGGCGACCTGTGGATTGCGCAACAGGTTGGATACGGCGACAGAAACCTTGTCGTCGACGCCCAAGGTGGTGTCGATGCGGCGGCGATAGGCCAGCGCCGCCCGGTCGGGCCGGTCGGGGCCGGCTTGGAGCAGGCTGTGGCAGGCCACCTCTGCGGATTCCATGGCCTGGCCGATTCCCTCGCCGGTCAGCGGGTCACCGGAACGAGCGGCGTCGCCCACGAAGTGGACCCGCCCGCCGAGGGCACTGAGCGAGCTACGACCGATCCGAGTGGGGATGGGCCAGGCCTTGAAGGGGTCTTCGGGTCGGGCGTCGGGCCCCAGCACCGAGGCGATGTGGGGCCGGGCGAGCAGAGCGGACCAGCGGACCTTCATCGAACCGGTGGCTTCTCCCGGACGGCGGATGATCCCGTAGCCCACATTCGCCCCGCCGTCCGGCAGCGGGAACGACCAGGCGTAGCCGGGGAGGATGTCGTCGTCGAACCAGACCCACATCTTGGTGGCGGCCGGTCCGGTGTTGGTGAAGTACTGGCGGATGGCGTGCCAGTCGCCCAGGTAGCCACGAGGGTCGTCGGCACCGGTCAGCTTGCGCATCGGTGACCACATCCCGTCGGCGGCCACCACGTACGACGAGTGCAGGGCTGTCCCGTCCGACAGGTCGAGGCCGACCGTTCGGCCTTCGTCCTCCATGCGGGCGCCGACCACCCCGGTGCCCTCGCGCACGTCGATGCCATAGCTGCGGGCCAGGTCGACCAGGGCGGCATCGAGGTCGTAGCGGCGGGCGGCGGCGGCACGGACGGCGCCGCCGGGTCGGAACCTCAATGAGCCGGTCCGGCCGTCGGGACTGCGGATGCAGGTCTCGTCGATCGCCTGCCAGGACCGCACCGTGGTCCGGTCGAACCCCAAAGCGTCGAGGCGGCGCAGGGCACTGGTGGTCAGGCCGTCGCCGCAGCACTTGTCGCGAGGGAAGCTGGCCCGATCGACCATGCACACGTCACGGCCCTCCCGGATCAAGGTGATGGCCGCCGTGACCCCGGCCGGCCCGGCGCCCACCACGGTCACGTCAGGGCGGGTGGCGCTCATCGGATCATGCTTGCACGGTGCGGAACCTTCTGCACGGCCCTCACCACCGAAGGGGGTGGGGGACCGAAGCGGCCCCGCCAGAAGTCGACCAGCGCCCGTCCCTCGAGGCACAGGTGCGTGCGCCAGCGGTGGCGGTCGACCCTGATCCGACCGAGCATGGGAGCGATGCTCAACAAGCTGCGCAACCCGGCCATGCGCCGGCCGTGGTGGGTACGGACCAGCAGCAGGGTGTTGCGGACCTGGAGGTAGTCGGCCAGCAGCTGGGTGGGCAGGCCACCGTTGGTGACCACCGCCCCCCACACCATGCCCACCCGCCAGCCTCGTGCCCGGGCCCGCAGGCCGAGATCGACCTCTTCGCAGTAGGCGAAGTACCGCTCGTCGAAGAGCCCGACATCGATGAGAGCCTGACGTCGGGCGAGGAAGAGGGTGCCGTGGGGATAGTCGACGTCAATCCACCCGTCCCCCCTGGTGGCCGGGCGGTAATAGCCGCCGATCACCCAGTCGGTGGCGGGAACCATGTCGAAGCCGGCGCCGAACTCGGCGGCCACGAAGGCGGCGTCGGGATGGGCCTCGGCAGCGGCGACCAGGGCGGCGAGGCAGCCAGGCCCGGGGAGGGCGTCGTGGGCGGCGACCGCCACCCAGTCCCCCTCACCCCGGGCCAGCCAGTGGCGCAGCCCCACGTTGGCCCCCGGCCCGTAACCCAGGTTGGCGCCGCACTCAAGGATCTCGACCTCCTCGCAGCCGGCCCTCAGGGCGGCCACGGCGGCCGGGGAGGAGCCGTTGTCGACCACCGTGACCCGGACCGCCAGACCCTGCGAGCGAAGGGCGCCCACGGTGGCGACACCGCGCGCCGCCGCCTCGTGGTGGACCACGACCACCGGCAGCGGCAGGTTCGGGGAAGGTTGGGCGCCCGGCGGTGTCCGCTCGGCTGGAGCTCTGCGCGGTGTCAGGTCCGTCTCGAGCCCGGTGTTCAACGCTCGAGGGCGGCCTGGAGGCCTCCGGGCAGGTCAGGGTGAGCGAAGCGGTAGCCGCTACGCTCCAGAGCAGCGGGCAGTGCCCGCTGGCCGCCCAGCAGCATCTCGCCGGCCATCTCGGCGCCCAGGACGGCTTTGATGGCCGGAACGGGCACCATCAGCAGCGCCGGGCGGTGCAAGACCTGGCCGAGCACCTTGGTGTAGGTGCGGTTGGTGACCGGCTGGGGGG
>JALZAH010000045.1 GCA_030948425.1 Actinomycetota bacterium | reverse complement strand
GAGGCACCCCCGCGAGCCTCCGGTGCACGGGATCGCTCAGCGTCGGCGCCACCACGAGTCGACGATGTGGTCGGCGATGGCCATCGACGACGTTGCCGCCGGGGACGGGGCGTTGCGCACGGTGACGACCGGGCCCACCCGCCCGATGCGAAAGTCGTCGAGCAGCGTGCCGTCGGCTTCGACGGCCTGGGCGCGCACCCCCGAGGGACCGCGCTCTACGTCCGCGGTCGACAGTTCGGGTACGTACCTTCGGGCGGAGGCCAGGAAGGCCCGCCTCGACAACGAGCCCAGCGCCTCTCGGGCCCCGGTCCGCCAATGGCGCCGGGCCAAGCGGCGAAACCCCACCGAGGCGACGATGTCGGCCACGTCGCAGAGACGCACCTGGCGACGTCGATACCCCTCCCGGGACAGGGCCACCACGGCGTTGGGACCGATGTCGACACCCCCGTCCACCCGCCGGGTGAAGTGCACGCCCAGGAACGGGTACGCGGGGTCGGGCACCGGGTAGATCAGTCCGCGGACGAGGCCGGTGCGCGACGGCCGCAGACGGAAGTACTCGCCCCGGAAGGGCACGATCACCGGATCGTGGTCGTCGCCGGCCAGGCGGGCCAACCGATCCGACTGCAGGCCGGCACATACGATCAGGCCGTCGAAGATCATCTCGTCGCCTCCGACTCGCACGGCGACGCGCTCGCCGCACCCCTCGATGGCGGTGACCGTGCGGCCCAGCTCAACCGACCCCCCGGCGCCGCGCACATCGTCGGCGAACGAGCGGGCCACGGCGGCGAAGTCGGCGATGGCGGTGTGCGGCGAGTGCAGGGCGGCTACGCCGGTGGCGTGCGGCTCGATCTGGGCGATGCCGCCGGCGTCGAGCCACGACAGGCCGGCGACACCGTTGAGCCGGGCCTGCCGGTCGATCTTGCGAAGGCGACCGAGCTCCTCGCTGCGGCAGGCGATCACCAGCTTGCCGCACTCGTCGTAGGGCAGTGCCCGCTCGGTGCAGTAGTCCCGGATCTGGGCACCACCTTTGCGGCACAGCTCGGCCTTGAGCGAGCCCGCGGTGTAGTACAGCCCGGCGTGGACGACGCCACTGTTGTGCCCGGTTTGGTGAGCGGCCACCGACAGCTCCTTGTCCAGCACCACCACGGCGGTGTCGGGCGCGACCTGTTGGAGTCGTCGGGCGACGGCCAGGCCGATGATGCCGGCACCGATGATCCCGACCCGGGCATCGCTCACCGCCAAGGGTCGCCCGTTGGGCCGCGAGCCAGGTGATGGTCCCAGTCCCCGGAGCTGATGAGCATCTGCGGCGTCCATGTCCGGTTGTAGAGGTACGTCCATGCGTCGACGGCAGGGTCGATGAGGCGGACCATGACCCTGAGGTACTGCGAGCCCGCCGGGTGCTCCCCGTCGTAGCCCTCGTAGGCATCGAAGAGCGACAGGCTGGCGTCACCGGTCAGGTGGCACAGCTCGCCCACCACCCGGCCGGGTCCCTCGACCAGGCCGGGGTAGGAACCGAGATCCACCAGCCGACCGGTTATCAGGCATGGGTCCCGCTCGGCCAGGATCTGATCGAAGTCTTCCGGCTGGTGGGGGAGGGCCAGCCCTCGTCGAAGGCTCCCGTAGACGGCCAGCTGCGCGGTCACGGTCGTCGCTGTCGGGGTCGCGGGCGTCGGGGTCGGGGTCGGCGTTGGGGTCGGCAGATGGGCAAGGGACTCCGTCCACGAGAGACGAATGGGGCCCCGAGTCTGGCAGGGTTAGCGTCGGGTAGGGACCTGCCATGACTGAACGACGCAGCGATGCGTCCGAACGGCTCGGCGGCGACTTCTACGGCTATCAGAGCCTGCTGAGTGACGACGAGAGGGCCAAGCTCGTCCAGGCTCCGGTCCTTCCTGAACGATAAAGCTGCGCCCATCGTCGACGACTACTGGATGCGCAGCGAGTTCCCCGACGAGCTCATCCCCGGACTGGCCGAGCTCGACATCGTCGGCATCCAGCGCCAGGGCGCCCCGGGCCCGACCGCCAGCCGGCTGTGCATCGGGTTCCTGGCCCTGGAGCTGGCCCGCTGCGATCCCTCGCTCAACAGCTTCATCGGCATCCAGGCCGGTCTGGCCATGGGCAGCATTGACGTGGGCGGCGACGACGAACAGCGTCAACGGTGGTTGCCGGCCATGGCCACGCTCGACAAGATCGGCGCATTCGGGCTCACCGAGCCCCACGGCGGCTCCGACGTGGCCGGCGGCTTGGAGACCACCGCCCGCCGAGACGGTGAGGAATGGGTCCTCAACGGGGCCAAGCGCTGGATCGGCAACGCCACGTTCGCCGATCTGGTGATCATCTGGGCCCGGGTGGAGGACGCCGACACCATCCACGGCTTTGTGGTCGAGCGGGGCACACGCGGCCTCGAGATCGTGAAGATGGAAGGCAAGCTGGCCCTTCGGATCACCCAGAACGCCGAGATCACCCTCACGGACTGCCGGGTTCCCGAGTCCGACCGCCTGCACAACGTTGACAGCTTCTCAGCCATCAGCGACGTCCTGGCCCGCACCCGGGGCGGGGCGGCGTGGGCTTCGGTGGGCACGATGATGGCCGCCTATGGCCTGTGACGATGATCGGTGCAGGATCCTGAACACACTCGTCCGTCACTGGCCCCTCCGAAAGAGTCGTAGCTCATTCGCCCGGCCCTCTGCTTGTGCCTCCGGCACCGACCCGATATCAGAATCGGTGGCGCAGGCACCATTCGAGACGATGATTGTGGACGCGGGTTGTGAACGCGTCGCCAGGCGTCTCCGGCCGGATCCGGTCAACGTCTCAGAAAGGACCGTTTGAGCGACGCGAGACTCCGCAGGCGATTTCCCTGCTCGCTCGTGCGTTGGTGGTGGCCTCCGGCCACACCGATCGCAGAATCGGTCGCGACACCGGTGCCTGGTCGTGGGGGAGGGAAGGCGCCAGATGAGGAGTCCTGGCGTGTCAAGCTACGTCCCGTGGGGCCGCCGGCGTCGTTTGCTGAAGACCTGATGGAGGAGTGGAGCCGGCATCGACGCTGTCGACTACCTCGCCGCACGGGCCCGAGCCCCCGACCCCGGACTCGCCATCCTCTTGGCTTGAACGGCCCCACGCCAAACAACACCAACAACTCAAGCCCACTTCACCGCGGCCCGAAATGCGCTATCGATGTACGGCTCAGCCTGCAACGTTCTTGGCATCCACGAATCCATCGCCTTCCCGTCAACTGGAGCGGCGAAGAGCACATACGGTCCGCCCGGTGTATCCGCCAGGCAATCTCCACTGTGTGGTAGGTACCATCACCGCCGAAACCGTTATCACCGCTGTTGGTGTTGGTACCGTTGTACGAGCCAAAAGATGCGTACAGATCGAAGGCGGGAGGATGACCGTCGGGTGCTGTGCCCACATTGTCGGGAGCAAGTTGGGGGTTTTCAAGCTCCGGATTCTCCGTCGGGTTGTCCTTCATAGCAGCACCGTTCGACGAATTAGTCCCGATGTGGACGTATGGGCTCGGAAGAGCTGCTTCGACGTTGTTCAGGGTGGCCATGACATACATCGGGGAGCCGCTGGGGATCATCGTGCCGTCCGGCGAGAGCCCCACGTTGGCTAAAGCGCTGTAACCCGTCCCCGTGTTCTGCCTGCTGAAGTGGCCAGCCTCAGCCCGTATGTCACCAGGACGATCAAACGCTTCGGGGACTACGCCATCCCGGCCGGAGACCCGCCCGGACCCTTCGACGGGGAACTTGTCCTTTCCTGCCGGACACCAAACCGGAACGATGAGCGGGACGACCCGATGGCCTATTCCTACTTTTACACGTATCTCGGCTCAACCCGGGCGACACCGGCGAAAGCGGCGGCCCTCACGGCGTCGCTCCCTGCCGCTCAGCAGGTTCTGTGGGTGGCTTCCCCGGTCCCGGCCAGGGCAGCGTCCAACGCTCCGGCCCAGGCCGCCGCCTATCTCGACGTCATCGCCGCCCATCCCAACCTGCGCGTTGAGACGTTGCCGAATGCCCTGAACGTGGTGACGACGGGGGCGGCCAACGGCCCCGTCCCGACCTCGTGGTCCGACATTGGTGCCAGCGTCGTCTCGTCGATGGTCACCGGATATGCGACAGGGGCCTACCAGCTTCCACTGGCCAGCGCCAAGGCGACCGCCGTCTTGTACTACGCCGAGGCCCAGTTGGGCAAACCGTACCTGTGGGCGGGAGCCGGGACCTGCGAGCTTCGACTGCTCAGGGTTGACCATGATGGCGTTCCATCAGGCCGGACTGGGGCTCACCCACAA
>JALZAH010000044.1 GCA_030948425.1 Actinomycetota bacterium | reverse complement strand
GCCAGCACGGCGCCGACTTCGAGGATGACGGTCGCGTCGCCGCCTTTGGCGTCGGCCGCGCGCGCCGACACCCGCGCCCACTCCCGTACCTGTTCGATGCCGCGCTCGTGCTCGTTCTCGGTCTTGGTGGTCGTGGAGATCCCTCCGATCGGAGATGGTGCGGCCCCGTCTGCCGGGGACGACTGGATGGTGGGGGCGCCGGTCACGCGCACCCGGGGACGGCACGAGCCTGCAGGTCGTCTGGCCAGCGAAGCAGACCGGGGCCAGGGTGCTGGATGCCGGGACACTGGGCAGGCGCCGTGCTCATCTACCTCCAGCGTACAGATTCAGCCGTCGGATGACGTCGATTGTCGGTTCCGGCACCAAAAAGTCGAGCGGGAGGCCGGCTGCCACCCGGTCCCGGAGGTCGGAGCCGGACACGTCGAGGCCGGGGATCTCGACGTGCTCGGTGGTCCAGCCCGGACCCGGATCGGCGTGGGGGGCGCCAGGGCGGCTCACCACCACCAGGGTGGCCAGGTCGGCGACGTCACCGACGCGGCGCCAAGTGGGAAGGTCGGCGACCACGTCGGCCCCCACCACCAGGAAGAGATCGCTGCCGGGCTCGGCGTCGGCCAAGGCCTCCAACGTCTCGGCGGTGTAGGACTCGCCCCCCCGCTCGATCTCGATGGCGCTGGCCTCCAGCCCGTCGGCCCCGGACACAGCCGCGGCGACCATTGCCAGCCGGTGCTCAGCGGGGGAGACGCCTCGGTCGTGCTTCTGCCACGGCTGGTTGGCCACCACGAGGAGCACCCGGTCGAGATCGAGAGCGTGGCGGGCCCCGGAGGCGGCCACGAGGTGGCCCACGTGCACGGGGTCGAACGTGCCTCCGAACACCCCGATACGCGGCCGTCTCCCGGGTTCACGGTCGCCCGAGGCGGTCACGGATGCCACAACGGCGAGTCTAGGGACGACGGACGAGATCGGAACCGGCTGGACGCACGCCTCACCGATACGCTCGTGTCATGGGTGTGCTCGATCGGCCCGAGTTCGATCGATGGCGGTCGCAGGCCGGTCGAACGCTTGACACGGCCCACCTGGTGGCCGACGGCGGCTCCCACGGCTGGGCGTGCTTCCTGTGCGAGCAGGCCGCCCAACTTGGCGTCAAGGGACTCCTCCATTCCATCGGGGAGGAGGCGTGGGGGCACGACCTCCCCCAGCTCGTCGTGCGGGGAGCCGGCGCGCTCGGAGCCGACTGGTCGACCGTCGCCGACGCGGCCGAGGAGCTCTCCCGTCACTACATCCCCGCCCGCTACCCCGATGCCCACCCCTCCGGAACTCCCTACGACCACTACAACCCAACCAGCAGCCGCCTGGCGTTCGGCTACACCGATGCCGTGCTCGGAGCCGTCGACGAGGCCTGGAGGCAACTGCGCGAGGCGGACGGGGAACGCGGGTGACCGACATCGTGATCGCCCGACGTCGGAGTGAACGAGCGGCTCTGGTCGACGTGGCTCGACAGTGGGCCGACCAGGCGGGGCCGTCCCTGGGCGCCCGCGCCATCGTCGTCGTCGGCTCCGTGGCCCGGGGCGACTTCAACAAGTGGAGCGACATCGACGTGCTCGTGGTCGTCGATGAGCTCCCCGACGACCTCCAGGACCGGCTCGCCCTCCTGGGCCGTACCCGGAAGCCACCAGGCGTGGAGGCCATGGCGTGGACGGCGGCGGAACTGGCCGACCGGCGGGCCCAACGAACCGATCCCATCGCCCGGGACGCCTACGACCTCGGCGTGGTGATCCACGGTCGACTGCCCGACTGACCAAACCGTTGGTCGAGCATGCGAATGCCCTCTACCCTGGAGTGGGGGAATCGCCGCCGATCGGCGGTCGACGACGACCGTCACCCGTGTCCGATCGGACGTCCCCCGATGCCACTCCCGACCCCCTGAGATGACCCAGAGCCCCACATGAGTCTGAGCCCGAAGACGACGACGAGCCCAAGAAGCTCGACCTGGACGCCCGCCAGCTGGCGCGGCCACCCGGTCGAGCAACAGCCCGACTGGCCCGACCCCGCCGCTCTGGCCGAGGTCCTGGCCCGTATCGGCTCGCTTCCCCCGCTGGTCTTCGCCGGCGAGGTCCGCAATGTCACCTCCAGCCTGGCTCAGGTAGCCGACGGCCGTGCGTTCCTGCTCCAGGCCGGCGACTGCGCCGAGTCCTTCGAGTTCTCCGGCGACGGCATCCGCGACAAGCTCAAGGTGATCCTCCAGATGGCCGTCGTCCTCACCTACGGCGCCGGTGTGCCGGTGGTGAAGATGGGGCGCATCGCCGGGCAGTTCGCCAAGCCCCGCTCCTCACCCACCGAGACGGTGGAAGGAAACGTGATCCCCGCCTTCCGCGGCCACATGGTCAACGGCGAAGAGCCCACCGCCGCGGCCCGGGTGGCCGATCCGGGGCGCCTCCTGCAGGCCTACCACCAGTCGGCGTCCACCATGAACCTGTTGCGCGCCTTCACCAAGGGCGGCTTCGCCGACCTCACCAAGGTGCACATCTGGAACCAGGAGTTCGTGGCCGCCA
>JALZAH010000104.1 GCA_030948425.1 Actinomycetota bacterium | reverse complement strand
CCCGGCCGGGGCTGCGGGTCGACTGGCACCGGGCCACCATGGCCCACCTGCAGTCGGTGTACCCGTTCCACGCCGATGAGGGATTCGGGGAGCGGGGCCCCTACCTGGGGGTGAACGTCACCGGCGGGATGAGCGGCTTCTGGTTCGATCCGTTCGAGCTCTACCAGGCCGGACTACTCAGCAACCCCAACTGCCTGGTGATGGGCGAGCTCGGCGCCGGCAAAAGCGCCACCGTCAAAGCGTTCCTCGGCCGATCCCTCGCCGTTTACGGGCCGCGCCGGTTCGTGGCCATCGTTGACCCCAAAGGTGAGTACGGCCCCTTCGCCGCGGCCCACGGCCTGCCCGTCATCCGGCTTCACCCCGGGGGCACCGACCGGCTCAACCCGATGGATCCCCGCCCCGGAGAGGACGCCACCAACATGGTTGCCCGCCAGAGCCTGGCCGCCGGCCTGGTCACCGGGGTGCTCGGCCGGCCCCTCGACGTCACCGAAGACGCCCTCCTCGGCTGGGCCGTCACCACCCTGGCCCGCACCGGCCGCCCGTTCACACTCAACGACGTCACCGCCACCGTCGCCGACCCCCCAGACGAGCTGGTCGCCCTCTCCCGACGCACCCCACTCGAGCTCTCCCACGCCGCCACCCCAGTGGTGTTCGCCCTCGACAAGCTGGCCACCCGCACCCTGGCCGGCATGTTCGACGGCCCCACCACCGTGAACATCGACTGGGACCACGGCGCTGGGTTCGTCATCGACCTATCGGCCATCTACAACGACCGCCAAGTCCTCCCACTGGTCATGCTGGCCGCCACCTCATGGCTGTCTGCCGTGCTGCAACGGCCCAACCAGCGGAGGGTCATCCAGGTCATCGACGAAGCGTGGGCCGCGGTACGCCATGGCGCCCATCACTTCCAGGGCTCCCTCAAGCTGGCTCGCACCTACGGCGTGTCGACCTGGCTGATCTGTCACCGGCCGGCCGACCTCACCGCCCAAGCCGATGACGGCACCGCCGACGCCAAGATCGCCGCCGGGCTCCTGTCGGATATGCAAACCCGGATCGTGTTCCGCCAACCGGTCGATCAAGCCCCGGTCGCCGCGGAGTTGCTCGGCCTGACCCAACGCGAAACCCGATGGGTCTCCCAACTGGTCAAAGGCCGAGCCCTCTGGAAACTCCAGGAACGCGGCGCGGTCGTGCACACCGTTCTCACCGAAACCGAGAAAGCGGTGTTCGACACTGACAGGGCCATGAACGCATGACCGCCCCGCATCGCGATCCACACCTCAGCGAGACGCGGCCGCATTGGTCGATCGAGGAGGTCCTGACCCGCATTGACCTGGCCGACCTGCTCGATCAACTGGCGCAACCCGGCGGGCAAACGGTGCGGGGCAGGAGGTGGCACTGCCCCATCCAAGGCCATGACGACCAGCACGCATCGGTCACCATGCACATCGACCACCGCGGTCATGAACGCTGGCGCTGCTGGTCCGGTGATAACACCCACCGAGGCGACGCCATCGACCTGGTCATGGCCACCCAGCACACCGGCCGCATCGAGGCAGTCGACTGGCTCGCCACCCGGGCCGGCATGACCCCCGACCGGCCACTCCCCCCGATCACCCGCAAACCACCCACCCCAACACGAGCCGTCGCCCTCGATCCTGTAGTCGAGCAATACGCCGGGGCCTGCGAGAAGATCCTGTGGACCCGGGCCGGCCTCCCCGTACGCGAATGGCTAGCTCAACGGGGACTCGGCGAGGTCGTGCTGCGAGCCAACCACGTCGGGGCCGACCCCGGACGACGACTCCCACGGGCACGGGGCCTTCCCTACGGCGCAAGCATCGCCGCAGTGTTCCCCGCCCTCGACCCGACCGGGCATCTCCGCTACCTCCAAACCCGGTACCTGCACCCCGGCGACGGACCCAAGTACGACAACCCTGCCGCAGTACTCGGCTTCAACCCCCGACTGGCCTGGGCTGCCGCCGTCAGCCGACCGGCGCCTGGTGTGCTGGTCGTCTGTGAAGGCATCCCCGATGCCCTCATCGCCGCTCAAGCCGGACTGCACGCCGTGGCCATCCTCGGCGCCCAAGCCCCCGACCACACCGTCGCCGGTCGGCTCGCTACCCACGCCGAACGCCACGGCGTGGCCCTCCTGGCCGTCCCCGACAACGACTCCGCCGGACACGGCTGGGCCTCCCTCCTCGGCGAGCATCTTGTCGAACTAGGGCACACTCTTTCGGTGATTGCACCACCGGAGGAAGGCCTGGACCTGAATGACTGGGCGCTCAAAGACCCCGGCTGGGCCGAACAGCTACGCAGTCCAACAAGGGACCTTCAGCCATCACCGGCCCAAACGATCGAGCCGCCCGGAACGAGCGTGGCCTGACATCGTCAGCGCCGGCGTGGACGCGCGGCGGGCTGGCCAGCCCCCGTGGGCAGGCGAGCGCAACGCCGCGCTCGTCGATTTCAGCGACGGGCCGATGCAGTGAATTGCTGATACAGCTGCACGGTGGGTTCGGTGGGGTCGGTGTCGAGGTCGGCCAGGGAGCTGAGCAGCTCAACGTACGCAGCCTTGACCCCGGCCAGGTTCCCGGCGCAGTGCTCAAGGGTCATACGGGCCCGGTACAGGAGCTCATTTCCCGGCAGACCCCGCAGTCCTTGAACGAGGGCGTGGCGCGCCGTTTTGGTCTCACCGGCGCCCGCGGCCAGTTTGACCACACGCAGGGTCGCTCGCTCGATCAGGTCGGACGCCTCGGCGGCGTATTGCAGGGTGTAGTGGGCCCAGTCGTACCCGGCCGCGTCGAACGGCGGCCCCTCCACAAGATCCAGACCCTCGACTAGTAAAGCGATGGCCTGTCCCGGAGGCGCCTCGAGCGCCCGCCGGTAGCGATCCTTCAGCAGGTCAACGTCGGTGAGCACGCCGTCGGTGAGACACAGAGTGTTCTTCACTCGATCGGCTTGTGGCATGACCGGTGTGCCGTCGGCGAAAGCGCCCAGCGCGGCACGGGTGCTGGCGACCAGGTTCCACACCGTCTTGTCCTCGACCGCTTGACCATTCCAGAGAGCGTCCTGCACGCTTGACGCGCTGATCGGGCCACCCCGACACGCCAGGTAAACGGTGAGAATCAGGTCCCGCCGTTTCAGTTCCGGGCGGTCGGGCACACGAGGCGCACCGAGCACCCGGACCACAAGCCGCGACGCCGCGGCGCCTTCTCCCTCCTCGGCCGGGCCGCCGAGTCCGAGCACGACATGGTCACCCGCAGATGCGTCGGTACCGGCGTCGCCGTCGACGGTGTCCGCATCCTGTCGACTGCCCTCGGCACCGGAATTATGTTCGAGGTCCACGCCAGACCGACGATCTCCATTCAGGCTCGGTTCGGCATTCCCACCGGGGGGAAGGCGTGACTCGTGGGCGGCCTCGCTGCCGTCGGTGGTAACGCCGTCCTCGATTTGTGGTTTGGCCTCGACCTCGTCGGCTTCGCTGTTGAGTAGTTCGTCGATCCGCTCGGCGGTCGCAGCGGGTAGGCCGGCGGCTTGGAAGTTGATACCGAGAGGGTCGATGTGGGCCCACCCTGCAGCGTCGATGCTGATGTGAGCCCCTGCGGTCGGTGCGTCGCCGATGATCACCGCGACGGCGCCACGGCGGCACGGCGCAGCGTCGACCAGTTCCTGAGACGCATCACGGGCACGGGTGACGATGACGTGCGCTTCGAGGTGTCCACCGTGCTTTCCGGCCCGGAAGGCGAAGGACGAAGTGGTGGACGACTTCTCGAGCGCCTCGTTCACCGAGGTCGTGGTCGAGCGGAGATGGGCGAGCGCGCCGTCGGAACCGGTGGTGCTGACCCGGCCGAGGTGCTCGGCGCCTGGGACGTCGATTCCGGCGAGCGTGACGTAGGCGTCGGCCAGGTCCCCGTCGGACCCGAGTTCGAGGACGATGGCCCGGACGAACGCGTCGACGGCATCGTCGTCACCGGTGACCGCAACCGTGCCGGCCGATTCGAGGTCGATGAGCAGTTGCCGGCCGTCGCGTTGGCCGACGGTGACCAGCGCCGGAAACGGGCTGGGGCGGGCGTCGACCGGTATGGGTGCGTCCGGGTCGTAAGGGATATGCCAGGCCCAACCTCCGTCGGTTGGCGACCAGCGCTGTGGCGCGTCGGGCTGGGGTGTGTCCCACAGCAGTTCGATGCCTGCGTCTTCAGAGAGCTCGACTGCCACTGGTGCTCCCGTGATGCTTTTGGGGTTGAGCCCCGCGGCCATGGCGGCGAGTTCTTGCCCGGCCCAGCGGATGAGGGGGACGTTCCCGGCGGACACGACTGCGTGCTCTGTTTCAGCGACTCCACAGTCTTGATGGACCTGTCGTATTCGTGTGCCGTTTGCGGTGCGGCGTCGTCTCAACTTCCGGAGGAGGAGCCCGAGGCCGGTGGCCAGCACGGTGGCACCTGTTATCCCGGCCAGGAAGGGTGCTATTGCCGGGAGCATGCCGTTGTTTTCGTTGCGGCTGGAGTGATTGATAGCGGAGCCGTTCGGACCGTCCGGCTCGGACGTGCCAGTTCCCTCACGGGATGCGCCAGTGCTGGGCGGGGGCTGGTCGCTGCTTGCCGCCGGTCGGGGTGTCGTGGTCCCAGCCATCGGTGAGGGCGTCGTTGGCCGGGTCGGAGTTGTCGGGGCCGGTGTTGTCACTTGCGGGACTGTCGGGGCCGGAGCCGGCGTCGGCCTCGGAGGCTCGGTCGTTGGCGGGGCCGATGGGGGAGCGGGTGTGGCCGCGGTGGGGAGCAATAGGGTCCAGCCCGGGAGGATGAGGTTGGGGTCGGTGAGGCGCCGGCCGTCAGGCTGAGCGATGGCGGTGTTTTCGGCGAAGAGCTCGGGGTACCGATTCGCTTCGCCGAGGTGGTCTCGAGCGATCTTGCTGAGGGTGTCGCCGGGCTTGACCACGTACCTGGCTGGCGGATGCGGCCTGGGCAGGGGCGGTGTTGTCGGGGTGTGGTTGGCGCCGGAGGGGAGTCGGAGTTCCCAGCCGATGTCGATCTGGTCCTCGACGATCCAGGACCGCCCGTCGGGCTGGGTCCTGCCCTTGTTGAGGTTCCAGAGCTCGCGCCATCGGGTGCCGTCGCCGAGATGTCGTTCGGCCAGACCCCACGGGGTATCTCCGGCCACCACAGTGATGGCCGGTAGCGGTACGGGTGCTGGTGGCTTGACCGGCGAAGGAAGTGTGTCGACGCCGACCTTCGGGCTGACCCGAGGGATGATCGGCGCGACCGCAGCTATCGGTGCGGCCGGGAGCGCCGGGGCGGTGACCAGCCGACGGCTGGCGAATGGTCCGGCGACGGCCACCGACATGAGGAGAGCAGCGACGAGGCGACTCGCCCCTGCCTGAAACGGGCTGGGGATCGGCAGGTGCGGCCGGGCAACGCCGCGCAGCTCGGAAACGAGTTCGACCACCGCGGACACGGTGAACACCACCCACGCCAGCCAGGCGACGACAGTGAGGATGGTGAACATCGCGTCGTCGGTGAGCGCCTGTGCGGGGGCATGGCGCACCTGGGCCGAGGTCGGCAACCGGTGTGGCAGCGACGGCCCGTAGCGGACGAGCAGCACGGGTACGCCGATCACCAGCACGAACAGGACGAGGGCGGCCATCAGTGAGCGGACGACGCGGCGCATCAGCCAGGGCCTTGCTGCGCTTGAACCGTTGCGGTCTCGGCCACCGCGACACTTGCGGGCTGCAAGATCTGCAGATCAACGCTGCGGTGCACGGTGACGGTGACCCGGTCGCCCGCAATCGCGACGTCACCGGCGGCGCCCCGCGTCGCGAGGAAGTCGTTCACGGTCTGGCGCACGGCGGACTCGTTCAAGACGACGCGACCGTTGGCCAGCGCGGCCTGGTCAAGCTGCTGGGCGCCTGCTCGGGCGGACTCGGCGGCCAGGTCGAACGTGGAGCTGCGGGCCCGCAGAATCACGCCGCCGTCGAGTACCAGGCCGACCATGGCAAAGCAGGCCAGCACGACAACGACGGACCAGACCGTCACCATGCCCTCCTCCCGGGACGCGAGATGTCGCCGGGTCATCGCGACTGGGCTGTGGGAAGTGCCGCGAGTTGTCATCGCGTTCTCCGGTGCTGATGGGGCGATGTTCCTGGCCAGTGGAGGGATCTGAGCGCGCTTCCTGTTCTTGAAGTAGCGTCAGGATTTCCGACCAGT
>JALZAH010000040.1 GCA_030948425.1 Actinomycetota bacterium | reverse complement strand
GCTCGAAGGAGCGCGCCGATCCTGGACCCGACGTCGTGCGGCTTCGATAGAAGACATCGGCGCATCCCTGGCCACAGCGCGAGCCAAACAGCGACAACTCTTGGGTCAGGCGGACACCGGCGGAGTTTCCGGCTCCCGGGGCGTCGGGGACAGCGCGCCGGCCACGACGCCTCCCGGTCATGTGGCACCGGATGCAGGGGCTCGTCGCAAACGAGCGGCAGACCCCGTCGACGACGCTACGAACGAGCAATGACCCTGTCGACCTGGTTGGCGTCGACCCGCCCGACGATCTTCGCCCGGACGACCCCTTGGGGGTCGATCAGGTACGACTCGGGGATGCCGCTCACGCCGTAGGCAACAACCGCGGCGGAATCGACAATCACCGGCCACGCCGCCCTATGAATGGCGAGAAACCTCTCCAAGTTGCGGTCGGCAGGGTCGTAGCGGACACCAATGACCCTGGCATCGCCGTTCCGAGCGTGCTCGGCATCGAAACGTCCCAGATCCGGCATCTCTTCTTGGCAGGGAACACACCAGCTTGCCAAGAAGTTCAATAGGACCCACTGCCCTCGAAACTGCGAGACCTGCCACGATCCGCCACCCACACCGGGACCGCGGACCTCCGGCGCGCGTCGCCCGATAAGCGGGCTGGCGGCCAGCGTCTCCGAAGCGGGACGTGACACAGCCAGGGCAGCCACCAACGCAACCATGGCCACCCCGATCGACCCGGCGACCCAACGGACCGGATGGTGGCGGCGGGGCGATCCGACGAACACCCGACGGTCGCTCATAGCGGATCGACACCGTCGGCTCTACCGCTACCCTCTCTTCGTGGCGACTCCGGCGCCCGCCCCTTTCGAGCGCCTCTCTCCAAGTCCACCACGTCCCAATACTACGACACCGTGTCGTTGGTCCTCAAAACCCGAGACGATGGGATCACCTGGCACCCGGACCCGACACCCGACTGACCGCACGTACTACATCATGTAGCATATGCTGCTGTGGGCGCCCCACGAGAGAAGATGACCGGAGCGAAGGTCCCGTCGCGCACCGAAGGAACGAAGCCTCGTCTGCGATCCCGGCTCAGACCGTGGTGGCATCGGGCAATCGGAGCCGGTCAGGTCATCGTCGGGGTTGCATCGATCATCGTCAACTACGTCGACTACGGCCGGACCAGCCTCTTGCCTGGCGGTCACCAAGAGCTCTACTTTGTGGCCGGCTTGCTGGTGGCAGGCTCGTCTATCTGGTGGTTCGGTTGGTTTGATCGACAGCCAAGCCCCGAAGCTGTCCGGGCCGCCTTTGAGCAGGCTCGACACCCGGCAAAGGGCAACCCGGCAAACCCGCAAAGGTCCTCATCGTCAGGCAAACCCGGCGCGCATCCCACCCCCAGTTCCGGGCGACGGACAAAGGGCTGATCGACAGTGAAGTCGAGATCGACCGAGACGTGCGCACGGTCCGCCTCACGCAGGCCTTCGGGGCGCTACGAAGCTGGTCCGGGCGGTGATGGTGGGCCGCCGGTGCGAGCACGCTGATCGCTGTGTGATCGGAGTCCCTACCAGGGCTCGTGCGGACATCATGGTACAGGTCAAGGCACAACCGACTCGGCGCCCGTCGCCGAGGTGCTGCCGCTCAGTGCCGAGTCAGTCCCCAGCCAGAAGCCTGAGGGTGCGACACCATCTGATCCTCACTCGCTGGCGAACCACGCGGCTCTCGGGTTGCTATCGCTGGGCGTCATGGTGGTCGCTCGACGCCACCAACCCGTCGGCGAGGTCTCCTATCCAACCCCCACTGACCGTCACCGTGGTGAAACTGGCAGGTCAGGCTACCCGGCGTCAAACCCCGCAAAGGTGCGTGATCAGATGTGCCAGATGAGGCAAGGCGGACATCATGAGCATCCCGCCCGCTGCCAGGACTGCGACGGCGGCGAGGCCTGCGGCGACGGGCCGAGCCACGCTCGCCGGGCTCAGCAACGCCTCAACCCGTTCGACGACACCGCTGCCCTCGATATGCAGCGCCGCCCGAGGCGCATCGCTAACCGAGACCAGCGCCGCGGCGGTGATCGCGCGAGCCACCAGCTTCCGATCTCCCACCACGCAGACGGCCTCCTCATCGGCCCACCGCTCCAGAGCAAAACGCAATCGGGCCCTCGTTGGGCGGAGCATGGGGTTGAGAGCAGCAACGTCAGCCAACCACAGCAGCCGGTGGTGGCGGAAACGCAGGTGGGCCGCCTCGTGGGCAAAAACAACCCTGCGCTCATCAGGCGTCAACCGGGCAAGCAGGCCCTTCGAGACCACAATCTGCCCGGCGCGCCCGGCGACACTGTAGGCCAGGGACGAGTCACTATCCACGACCACCATCCCCGGCGCATTCTTCGCCGGGCGAGCCTGCAGGAATCTGACCGTCACCGCTGCGCCACCGAGCAGCAGAGCGACGAGCGCCAGTGTTGCCGGAAACCCAACCCACCAGGGAAGGGCACGACTGAGCCGCTCACACCATCCGAACATTCCGGCCACAAGAGGGTGGCGCCCGGCGAACACCAACGCTGTCAACGCCAGACCGCTCACGGTAGTGAGAACGCCGACCCCCGCCAGGACCGCCAAGCTGATCGCCTCCGCGCGCGGAGACAATCTGGGCCGGAACGCCACGGCCAACTCAGGACCGCCGCTTTGCCCGAGAAAGGCGGGCTTCCATGACCGTGTTGAGCATCTTGGCCTCGCGGCCGGAGAGACCCTGCACAAACTTCGCCAAGGCCCGCTCATGATCACTGGACCGCATCAGATCACAGTGCATCCGTTTCGCTACCAGCTCGGCTTCGCTCACCAGCGGGCGGTAAACGAAGCTGCGTCCCTGCTGCTCTCGGTCTGTAAGCCCCTTCTGCCACAAGCGGGTGAGGATCGTCATCACTGTCGTGTAGGCCAGCTCTTTGTCCAAGGCAGCTCGAACCTCAGCGGGAGTCATTGGCTTCTCTGATGCCCACAAACACATCAGGACCTCTGTCTCGAGCGCCCCCATCTGCCGTCGTGCTGTCAAGCGCACCGTTCCTTTTCCACTTGGCTGGGCAATTGTACCGTCCTAGCGTCGAGATCGAGTGGTCCTGGATGCGCAGGAGGGACAACTCGCCCTCGCCCTCCTGCGCCTGGCTTCTGGCCCTCCGGTGCTAGCGTGCTCGGCAATCAGAGTCGGACGCCGAGGGCAGTGGGGGCCCCATACCCAGGAGCGAAGCGGGCTCACAGCGGTCCAAAGGGAGGTCCTTATCGTGGTGTTCGTCGGTGATGGAAGACTCGGACCGTGCTAGCGACCCGAACCCCTCGTGACCGAACAGGGGCGCCCAGCCCCCGGTCTCGAGCTGGTGAGCAGTCGCTGTGTGCGACTGACGACGTTTCCTCCCAGAGGGAGCCTCTGGTCGTGACGTGCCCGACGCCCAAGGTCCCAATAGCTGCTCGCCGTCGGCGAGTTGTGTCTGTGCTGGGATCCGCATCCGCTCTGACGGCGCTCGTCGGCCTCCTGCCCGGGCAGCACGCGATCTGGTGGACGTCCGCGACACTGGGCGGGCTCGTAACCACCTATCTCTGCCTTCTAGCTCATGTCCGCAGACTCGCCGAGCGCCGAGAGTTCAACACTTCCTTTGCCGCCGCGTCTAATAGAGACGCGAACGATTGGCCTTGGCCGTCCGTCAGCAACCTTGGCCCGGTCCAGTCACCAGAAGCGGCGCAGGAAGAGTCCGAGAGCGCTCGAGGTCCGTCCTATGCGCTCGATCGGTGGGCGCTGGCCCGCTTCTCGTTGGCCTGCCTCGCTGGCTGGCTCCTGACCCCCTTAGCTGGTCTTGCGCGGTTCGCGAGCGGTCGCTCCTCTCCTCAGGGCACCCTAGGTATCTGGGCAGGACGTCTCGAGCGGATCCAAATGCGTCTCCATCAACAGTCGGCTAGGGCATTGACCGTATCGGTGGTGGCAACGACGATGGTGACCGGAGTGGGGTCGATCGTCTCCAGCGCCGTCGCTGCAGGCCCGGCCGCGGCAGCCGCGCTAGCCCACGTTGGGCCCAAAACCACGAGTAGCTACACCGTCCAAGCTGGCGACACCCTCAGCAGCATCGCCCAACGCTTCGGGACCTCCTCCAGCGCTCTGGCCGCCACCAACCACATCGCCGACCCCAACATCATCAACGTCGGACAGATCCTGACCGTCAACGGGGCGACCATCTCGAACCAACCCGGCACGACGAGTAGCTACACCGTC
The DNA here is from genome assembly GCA_030948425.1 of Actinomycetota bacterium. GTDB lineage: Bacteria > Actinomycetota > Acidimicrobiia > Acidimicrobiales > Palsa-688 > JALZAH01. The sequence continues at coordinate 16,819 of JALZAH010000040.1, read as the reverse complement.
CAAGCTGGCGACACCCTCAGCAGCATCGCCCAACGCTTCGGGACCTCCTCCAGCGCTCTGGCGGCCACCAACCACATTGCCGACCCCAACATCATCACCGTCGGACAGGTCCTGACTATCAGCGGCACCCCCAGGTCGTCCCCGATCGCCGTAGCAGCACCCCCCCGGCCCCCTGCAGCGACGCACGGCGGCCCTCCCTCCTCGGGGGAGACCGCTACTGGAGTGGGACTTCCCTTACCGGTCCAAGACCTTCACGGCGGAACCGTCGATGGAGGAGTCGACTACTCCGCGCCGGGCGGTACTCCCCTGTTTGCGATGGGCCCCGGCACCATCATCGCCGAAGGCATCTCCGGGTTCGGTCCCAATACCCCCGTGTTGAAGATCACCTCGGGTCCGTTGGCCGGCCGGACCGTCTACTACGGCCACGCTGGTCCTGACCTCGTAGCCGTGGGTGCGCAGGTTGCGCAGGGCCAGCAGATCAGCGCGGTCGGGTCCGGTGTCGTCGGGATCTCCTCTGGCCCCCACCTCGAGATCGGCTTCTACCCACCGCAGGGGCCACCCGCAGGTTCGGCCATGCTCGACGTGGTCAATCGAGCCGTCGGCCACAACACCGGCGGATAGACGAGGCAACGCTCCATCCACCGCAACGTTCGATCGAGTCAATCTGCTCGTGACCGAACGAAGTACTCCCAACAGCGCGCCCAACCGTCTACTATGCGCTGTCGTGGATGACGGGAAACGCTGGGGGGCCAGACCGCTCAAACCGTGGACTCTCAGACGCGCCGGTGACCGAAGCAGGCCGTACCATGCTCTACGCCAACGCCGCTTTACCAACGCCGGACTATCCGTCGCGGGGGCCCTGACGACTTCGGTCCTGTTTGCTTTCTCTCCCGGCACCGCTCTCGCCGCGAACAGCCCAGTCACCCCTCCGGCCAACACGCCCCCAGGTCCCTCATCGGTCGCCGGCACAGCAGGCGTTCCCGTGCCGGCCATCCCTGCCGTTGACCGCTCGATCACCGCAGGTCAGGACCCAGCCTCCCTTCTCGCCCGTGCCCTTGCTCTCGTGAACGCCGATCAGCAGACCGCCCCGCTACAGACATCCGTCTCAGGCCTGCGGGCCGGTGTTGATGCCAGCATGGTGCGAGCGGCCCAGGCGGAAGCAGCGGCGACCGCTGCTGATGCCCGCGCCGCGCATGCAGCCATCGCCGCTGACCAATTGCATGGCAGCGCTGCTGCGCTCAAAACAGCACTGCGCCAAGCAGCCCTCAGCTTGTACATGACGGGCAAACCCGCCCTGCAGCCCAACCTTCGAGCCGGTACCAGCGATGCCGTGGCGGCCGCGGTCATCGGAGCACAACTCGCCCTCTCCCCTCGAGGAATGCTCGCTGACCACCGACGGGTAGCGGCAAACGCCGACAACGAAGCAGCAAACGCCATAAGAGAACAAGCCGCCGCTCACGTCGCCGCTGCCGTGGCGGACCAAGCGACCCTGGCAGGGGCCGGCCAGGTCAGCCAGCTGCGACAGATCCTGACCACCGTAGGCGCTAGCACAGCCAGCGTCGTCCAAGCTGAGGCGACAATGGTGTCCCAGCAAGCCGGACGTTCATTGAGTTCCCCCGCAGCGCTGCAGTTCACCCCCCCCATCGCGCTTCCGCCGCCCGTACCGACCAGCACGACCGCCCTGACCTGGTTGTTCTCAGAGCTCGGCAAGCCCTACGTGTGGGGAGCTACCGGGCCCGACACCTTTGACTGCTCAGGTTTGACCCAGTTCGTGTGGGCCAAGGCCGGGGTCACTACCCCTAGGGTGGCCGTCGACCAGGACCGGTGGGCAGTGCCCATCCCACTGTCCGACCTGCGGCCCGGCGACCTGGTCTTCTTCGGGAAAGACGTCGGGCACATGGGCATGTACATCGGTGGAGGGCTCATGATCAACGCCCCACACACCGGCGACGTGGTTCGCGTCTCACCGATCTGGTGGTCCGACCTGATTGGATTTGGACGAGTCCACACCCCAGGAACCCCGGTCCCGACACACGACCCCGTTCAGACTGCCACTCCGGTCGCTCTGTCCACGCTCGGCGCGGTCCCTTCCCAGCCCGGACCGCCTCCCGGAGCGTCGCCTGTAACCGAAACGACACCATCCACTACGACTGGTTCTACCGTCACCACCCCAACAACGTCGACGAACCCGCCGTCTACCACTCTCGCACCACCGAAACCAACAGCGACGAGTGGACCGCCGTCTATCGCGCCCGGTAAACCCCGGTAGATCCCGGTTTAGCGGTGTCGGCAGCAACGGTCGTTTGACCAACGCCACATCTACAGGCTGTAGTCGCTGGGACGATCTGACGGAGGACGTACTGGCCTCCTTCGAGGGAGACTTGCCGCCCAGGCACGCAGCCAGATCGTTCGGTGTTGCAACAGGGGGCGCAGATGCGGGAACCCACGCCGGGACGCTCGACGCATAGTCCGCCCAGTCCTGTCCGAACTGCTGGCGCTGGTGGTGAGCTTCTTCCCGTCCTGCGAGACGGCGGTACAGTCAGCCCATTTGTGGCGCCATTGCGGCGGTCAGCAGCGAGGCCACTGCAACAGGAAGCCACCCATGATTGGCTGAATCCGACGTACTGGGGGTGACGTAGCGCTGCGTACTGTTCAGTTGTCGCCAACCGGCCTTCCCTGGCCGCAGACCACAACGCCAACCATCCTGCGCCGACGAGCCAGAACCCACCCAGAATGATCGGGTAGCTGCCGAGCACGAACGGGCTGAGTTCTGGATAGCCGCCCCCACCCCACCAAGGCGCCCCAAAGGTGGCCGCCAGCGAACGTCGGTCGCAGTTGGGGGAACCACATTCTCGGCCAGGGCGTAATCGAGATTGCACCACGACCCGGTGCACAAGTCGGAGGCGCCGGCGTGGCCAGGTAGTCAGCTACCGGACAGCGAAGCATGTTCAGCGAGCGCCCGTCGGGTTCGGCCACGTCGTCGAACCGGTAATGGGCACCGCAGCCGCGTCAAGATCGGACATCGTGCCTTTCACCGTTGCCGGCGCTCATGGCGTCGATCCGGTGCCGGTACTCATCGGTGTTGATCTCGCCCCGGGCCAGGCGCCCATCGAGGATCTCACCTCTTCCTCGGTCCGCAGTTGTGGACCTCACCACCCACTCTGGCCCCCGGATAAGGGAGGGGGGTAGGGCACAAAGCCCTTTTTCCGACCCTTCCAACTGGCAGGCCTGCTAGCCAAGCGCAGCGAGCTGCGAGCGTCTGGGGGAACGCCCCCCCGGGGCACCCGGCGGCCCCTCGCAGCACTAGCTGGTGTTCGGAACGTGATCACCCTTAAGTCAGGCGGGCCGTCAATACTCGATCTACTCCAGGACGCGATCGCTCGGAGATGGGAGGGTGAGTGTCGAAGGCTCGGTAATACGGCTCTACGCGTGGGACGTGGTCGGGGTGACGCGTTGAGCCTGCTGGTGTAGCTCACCTGGCCCACGTCGGCGACAGCGATTACCTGCAAGGCGCCCCCGAGCTCAAGCAGGCAGGAAGCGCGCCGAGCGCCTCTGGGAGGTGTCGCTCGGGTCCATCGCCAAGTGAGTACCGCTATTCAGCGAAAGCGGGGCCGCTGCATGGCCAACAGGCTGTCGAGCTTGTGGACACGCTCGTCGTAGCTGATCTGGCGAAACAGGTCGGAGAGCGTTTCAAGGCGGGCGTAGTCTGCGGCGAATGCCGTTTCGAATGACTCGTCCTCCCACACGGGATGCTCGTCGATCAGGTGGGCGTACTCGTGTTCGGCGTGATCCTCGAAGTCGGCGTTGAGCCTGTAGCTCCACGCCGGGTGGATCACGTAAGCAGCCAGGAGAGCTGGTAATAGACGAAGGCCAGCGTCTGGGGAATGACGGTGTACCTGACCCAACCCTCTTTTGCGCCCTGCTTGGCGATCAACTCTTCCAGAATGAGAAGGTGCCACTGCTCGTTGTCTTCCTGGGCCCGGCTCTCGGCCACGCGGTCGAAGACCCGTCGGGCAAGGTCCGGGCGGTCATGGGTGTGGGTGATGGCGATGTATCCACCTGCTCCCAGGCCTGGTAGGGGACTCGGGCGACCAGTTCGATTACTTTGAACTTCGACAGCGTGCGGGTCTTGGAGTAGACGAGATCAAGCACTGCGAATAGAACTTTTGCCCCGAGCCCGTAACGTCGCCTGGGAGTGTTGCGTGTCTGCGCGTGGGAGGCCAGCAGTTGCCCGTGATCAAGTTCGGCCATGGCTCCCTGAGCCCGTGGGGTAGTCCCTTCGAACGGTCTGACCTGGGCGTCAATTGGCATGCTTCTCCCCGGCTGCCTTCGCCTCGAGCGCCTCGCCGATCTGCAGCTGGGTCTTCTTGATCGAGGGCGACGAAGAGCTGCCGGAGTGCCGATCGGACGGTCGGGTCGAGGCGGCCGACCGATCCGAAGTCGAGCAGCCCGATTCGGCCGTCGTTGAGGGGTAGAACGTTGCCTGGATGAGGATCAGCGTGAAAGACCCCGTCGACCATGATCTGCGTCAGGACGAAGTGCAGCAGACTGCGAGCCAGGAGGGTGGGAGGGTCCGGTCGACCGTGTGCTCCTCGAGCGAGGCTGCGGCAGCGATTGAGGTGCCTACAGGTGGCAACGCTGAGTACGTCAGCGCCGGCCGCTTCGACGTAACAGGGCGAGCAGCTGCTTGGTGATCTTGCGCACCGACGGCGTGAGGTGCTTGGCCATCAGGTAGTCGTCGGCGGCGCGGGCTTGGCCCTCGGTGAAGGTAGGGTAGGCATGCACCGTGTTGGACACGTCGTCGATCTTGGCTCCGACGCGGACCCAGGCGGCCAACTCGGCGATCGACTCGCCGCCGTGCGCGGCGGCGACCGAGGCCCCGACCAACCTTCCTTTGGGGTCGCCGACGAGCTTGGCGAACCCTCGGGCGTCGCCGGCGGTGACGGCCCGGTCGCTCAGCTCGTAGTCGTAGACAACGGCTGCGACCTTGTCGCCGTAGCGTTCCCGGGCCTGAGCCTCGGTGAGCCCAACGCGGCCGACCTCGGGGTCGGTGAACGTCACCCACGGCACCGCGTCATACGACACCTTGGACGGGGCGTGGAACAGGGCGTTGGTTACCACCGTGCGACCGTGGTAGCCGGCCACATGGGTGAACGGCAACGCCCCAGTCGCGTCCCCAGCGGCGTACACGCCTTTGGCGGTGGTGGCCAGGCGGGCGTCGACTTTGACCGCGCCGCGGCTGTCGACCTGGGCGCCGATCGACTCGAGACCCAAACCGTCGGTGTCGGGCCGCCGGCCGGCTGCAACCAGGATCCGGTCGAAGTCGATCCGCCGCTCTACCAGCCCCCCCTCATCGACGACCAGCGTGTTCTTGTTTTCGACGCGCATGGCGGTTGCTCCCAGGCGCAGGTCCACGCCGTCAGCGCGTAAGCGGGCGGCGATCAGCTGTTGGGTTTCCTGTTCCTCCTTCGACAGCACCCAATCGGCGCTCTCCACCATCGTCACCTGGGTGCCGAGGCGCTGGAAGGCCTGCCCCAGCTCGCAGCCGATCGGCCCGCCACCCAAGATGGCAAGCCGGCCGGGCTGCTCGGTTATATCCCACAGGGTCTCGTTGGTCAGGGCGTCGGCGCCGTCGAGGCCGTCGAGGTCGGGGATGACCGGGCCCGAACCAGTGGCGATCAGCGCACTGCGGTACCCGACGACGGTCCCGTCGACGTCGATGCGGCCCGGCCCCACAAAGCGTGCCGAACCCTCGATCACCTCCACCCCGTCAGCTCGCAGCGAGTCGGCCGAGTCCTTCGGTTCGATCGTCAGCCGGGACCCGTGCACATGAGCCATCACCTGGGCGAAATCGATCTCCGGTTCGACCCGGCACAAGCCGACCGAACGGGCGGTGCGCATCTGATGCGCGAGGTGAGCGGCGGCGATCAGCGCCTTGGACGGCACGCACCCCGTCCACAGGCAGTCGCCCCCGGGTCGTCCCCGCTCGATCAACACCACTCGCGCGCCGAGCGCGGCGGCTAGCCGCGACGCAATCAGCCCGGCGGTGCCACCGCCGATCACGGCAAAGTCGTACCTGTCAGATGTGCGTTTGGAAGTCATGGAAGTTTTAGCTAACTCTCTATGGGAGGGGGCGGGCGGATGGTGGTCGAACGGCCCGTCGCCCCGGACCCGGTCGGGCCCAGCCGTCCGCCTGGGTCCACCGCCTTGGCGTCTTGGCGCACCGAGAGAAGGATCATCAGTCCGCAGGCGATGATGATGATGATGATGATGATGATGATGATGATGATGATGATGATGATGATGAGATGATGGCGTGCGGGGCGGCGGCGCCGACCGTGACCTTCGGGGGCTTGCCCATGATCACCGACTTCTCGCGTAGATCAGCGCGACGGCTCCGACCGCATAAAGAACCTTGCGGGCGACCCCGCCGCCGCCTGCGCTTCTTGCGGAAAGACCAACTTGATGGGTCCGCGAGCGACCAGCAGGAAGCCGTCCGCCCCAACCCACAGGGCGAGGCCGGTCCCGTTGCCTTTGAGGCCGCCCGTGTACCCTCTCTTGCCGAGGTTCAGGTTCAACCTGACTAGTGGCCCTGCGGGTTGCTCTCCAATGTGGTTGGAAGCAACCCGCGGCCCTGCGTCTCGCATCTCCGAGCTTGGGCTGCTCAGCGGCGACGCAAGGGTGGCGCTCGTCAAGAGCGGTCAACCGTGGTCGTCCTCCACGATCAGGGCGGTGCCCGGCTCGTAGGAGTTGGTGGAGGGGTTGATGGTGTTCGGGTTCGTCGATCCGACGGCGTACACATGGCCGCCGGGGCTGCTCATGCCGAAGAGGATCCCATCAGCAGGAGCAGTCAGCGTCGGTGTGTTCACCACAGACCACGACGTGCCGTTGAAGTGCTCGGCGAGCGGCGCTGTCGGGGTGATTATGCCGTTGCTGGGACTGGTGCTGAAGCCGACCGCCCACACGTCGGTGGCCGACAGGTTTGTGACCGCCGTGAGCTCGTTCGGGCGTGCGTTGACTGATACGACCTTCCAGGAGCTGCCATTCCAGTGAGATATGTCGAAGGTGCCGACCGCCCACGCGTTGGTGGGCGACACCACCGTAACTTTGTCGGGGCTGCCGGCCGGGGTTGGGACGACACTCCACGCGGTTCCGTTGAAGTGCTCGGTGAAGCTGCCGTAGCGCTGCTGGCCGACGATCCAGATGTCGTTGGCGGACGAGGCGTCGATCCCCGACGGGATGACAGAGTTGAACGGGTTAGCCACGACGCTCCAGCTCCTACCGTTCCAGTGCTCGATGAACTGGACCGGATCTTGGTAGCCCTGGTAGGCCCCGACCGCGTAGACGTTGGTGGGGCTGATGGCCTTCACGCCGGTGAACAGCACGTTGTTGTTGATGGCGGTGGGGTCCTTGAGCGGGACGACGCTCCAGGCCTTGCCGTTCCAGTGCTCGGTGAACGGAACATTCCCGCTCGTCCCGATCGCCCACACGTCGGTGCTCGACACGGCGTTCACCGCCGTAAACTGAGAGATGGAAAACTGCGGGGTCGGCACGACACTCCAGGCGCTGCCGTTCCAGTGCTCTGCAAGGTTCTGCGTTTGGTTGCTGCTGTTCTCGTTCTCGCCGACCGCCCCGGACGTCATTGGCGGAGATCGCGGTGCTTGCCCGCCGGGACGGGCCACCGTCACTCCCGACCACGGGGCTGGGAAATTCCCGGAACGGCGACGATGCGGTCGACGACTGTGGACCGAAGCGAAGGCCGGCCCAGCGATGGAGGCAATGCTGAGACCACCTCCGGCGAAAGCAGCGGCGACCAGCCTCTTGATGTGCGTTCGTGCCATGACAAACAACTCCTTGACTGGGTGTGCGCCAAGCCCGATAAATCCTCGGGCAGCCCGCCGCACTGGCGATGAGAAGGCGGTCTGCCTGCTGATAGAAGACGGGGTTACGTCGGATGATCCCTTGGTACCAACGTCGTATTGACACCACGTATCCGGCCGTGCATTGGACCTCGGCGGCAACCTCCACCTTGCTTTCCGGGCAAATGCGCTCGGGTCGGTCGGTCGATCGGTCGTCGATTGAACCGGGTCCGGGGTTCTGCCCCATGCGACTGTCCCAGGGCATTGGCCTACGACAAGCGTAGTTGACAGCATGACCGTAGTCTACTACATTTGTCGTAGACAACGGAAGAGGATCATGTCAGCGCAGCAGCAGACCATTCCAGCAGAGCAGGGGCCCGCTTCAACTAGGTCGTCGGGGGCGGGTGTGCGCCTGTTGTGGTTCGCCCAGTTGCCGATCGGCCTGTTGATTGCCGTGACCGGAGCGGCGATGGTGGTACTCACGTTCTCGGGGTCGATCGGGATCGGCCGGCGGATCTTCGAGCTGGTGCTGGGCGCAGCGGTCTTGGCGTCGGGTGCTCTGCTCGCCGCTGTCGGTGCCCTGGACAAACGGACAGCCGGGCTGCACCTCCTGGCGGGCGAGGTGACACTCGCCGCCACGATCGTCTATCTCGGCGACACGATGCCACCGTTTCACACGGGCGCAGTCGGCCATGACGCCGCCGTTGGCCAGTTCGTCGCCGTGCTTGCCGGTCTGGTCTTGGGGACCGTCGCGCTCGGCCTGCCCGCCCGGGCGTCGGCGGCCGAGCGGGTGAGCGGCGTGCACTGGGCGTCGGTGATTCGCGACAGCGTGATCCTGATCGTCGGGACGATCGTGATCGCGATCGGTCTCACCCAGCTGGCCAACAAGGCGCTGATGCCGCCGAAGTGGAACTGGACGAGCTTCCTGGGGATCACCATCCCCGGGATGCTGATCCTCATCTTCTTGCGGGGTCCGCTCAAAGCCGTCGGCCCTCGTGGCCGGGTGGCCCGCCAGCTGGGCGTCGAGGTCCTCCTCGTCGTCGGGGTCTCGGTGATGGTCTTCGGCAGTGTCACGAACCTCAACCTTGGTAAGAGCGGGTACATGGTTGGTTTCAAGGGGAACGGGACCGGCATGGCCCTGTGGGTCGGCGCCGCGGTGTTCCTCGTGGTCGTGCGCGGTGGGTGGAAGCTCGCCTTTCCGCAAGGTGCCGTGCGGGCCGGTGCGGGCGTCGCCCGCAAGGTTCTCTACCTGATCGGGCTCGTCGCGTTCCTCTACGGAGAGAAGTCGGTGATCATGGGAAAGCCGCCCAAGGTCATGATCGGCGCCGAGGCCCCGATCGCCGCCATCATCCTGGCGGCCGGGTTGCTCATGCTGATCTTCGTGCGCCAGGCCGCCAAGGCAATGGACCCCGGCGGGTCGCTCGGGCCGGCCCGGGCGTCGGACACGCCCGCACCCCCGCCGTCGGAGACCGACACCGAAGAGGGCTCAAGGTCTCGGGCCTTCGTCAAATGAGCCCGGCGGCGCGCTTCAACCGGCGGGTGCCAGCGATGTGGGAGGGAGGTTCAACCGCGAGCGAGGCGGCCCGTGCTCGTCGTGGCAGGCATGGCATCACGGGGCGGGAGGACCGCTCGAGGTCGCATCGGTTGCGTCTCGCCGTTCCCGTCGCCCGCTGGCGCTCACCTTCGCAGCGTGTGGCAGCACCACCAGCAACACGGCGGCGCCCTCGTCCACGACCGCTAGCTCCGCTGCTGGGGCGCCAAGCTCGCCGGCGTCGGGGGTGACCGTCTCGGCCACCACGAACGCCAAGGCGGCCCTAGTCGGTGCCAACGGCCGGACTGTCTACCTCTTCGAGAAAGACACCAACACGACGTCGACCTGCTCGGACTCGTGCGCCTCGGTTTGGCCACCGGTTGTGACCAACGGCAAGCCCCAAGCCGGCGCGGGAATCGCCGCTCCCATGCTCGCCACCACCACGAGAAGCGACGGGAAGACCCAGGTCACCTACAACGGCCATCCCCTGTATTACTACGCCCCCGACGCCAGCGCGGGCCAGGCCGGCGGCCAGGGTCTCACCCAGTTCGGTGCCCTGTGGCATGTCGTGTCACCCCAAGGCAGCGCGATCGTCAGTGGCGGGACCAGCCCTGGCAGTGGGAGCAGCGGTGGGGGGAGCAGCAGTGGAGGCTATTGAGCGAGGCACGGCTCGCTTCCGGACGGATCGGTCAAGGCGAACAGCGGTGGCGGTCCTGGGCGTGGCCACGATCGGCGTGACCTTCGCCGGTTGCGTGTCGGCGACCGTTCATCCGATTGCGCGGTCCATCTCGCACGCCAGAGCGGATGGAGCTCGCCGCCAAAAAGCTGCTCCAGGATCAGAAGGGCAGAGGCGTGCGCCGACCGCGACCACCATGAGCGCCTTTGTATGGTCAACGACGCTGACCGTCCTGGCGTTGTCTTGAGATTCTCTTCTTTCGACATAGCGCTCCCGTTTGACTGTACCCAGGGGGGTAAGGTACAGTCGGCTGTGGAGATCGAGTCGGGTACCGTCGAGGACGTGGTGAAGCGGTTGCGTCGCGTTGAGGGTCAGCTGGGCGGCATCGTTCGGATGATCGAGGGCGGACGTGATTGCGAGGACGTGGTGACACAGGTGGCGGCAGCCAGCAAGGCTTTGGACCGCGCAGGTTTTAGGATTGTCGCTTCGGGTATGCGTCAGTGCATCGACCAAAACGGCGATGGGGGCATGTCAGAAGCTGATAAAGCGCACATGGAACGTCTTTTTCTCTCTCTCGCTTGATGGCAGCCGACGCTCGACGCATGCTCTGCTTAGATTGTATACCCTACCCGGTACCCTAGTTAGGAGTTGAAGTGTCGTCGACTCAATCCAAGGAGGGGAAGAGGACCTCGTCGTCCGGTGCTGAGCGGGTAGGGACCGCGAGCGATGAGAGCGCCAAGGGTCGGCCGCCGGTGTTGGCCAGGCTGGGGATGTGGACGTCCACCCATTTCCGCCGGGTCCTTGTCGGTTGGGCGGTGGTCCTTGTGGTGTTCGGGGTTTTCGCGCCCCGGGTGGAGGGTGCTCTGGCCGGCGCGGGTTGGCAGGACTCGACAAGCCAGTCCGTGGCCGCCCGCAACCTCATCGCCAAGGACTTCCGTGGTCTGGGTTCCACCGCCCTTCAGGTGGTGGTTGTCGACCATCGAGGCCCGTTCAGCCAAGATCCCGGGGGCCGCTATGTTATCGACCGGGTCGAATCGGGGTTGCGTGCAGATAGGCGGGTGTCGACTGTCGAGCCGCCCCAGCCCGGGTCGAGCCTTTCCGCCGACGGCCGGACCGCGGTGATCACTGGTGGGGCTGCGGCAGGGCCGAACACGATGGTCCGCGCTGCCGACTCGCTGGCCAAGCCGCTCTCGATGCTGTCGACCTCGGCGGTCAGCGTCGAGTTGACCGGTGACAGCGCCCTGTGGTCGCAGTTCAACACCGCTAATCGCAGCGCCATGTTGCGCTCCGAGGTCCTCTCCTGGCCGGTGACCATGATCATCTTGGTGGTGGCGTTCGGGAGCCTGGTCGCTGCCGGTCTCCCCCTGATGTTGACGATGGCCGGCCTTCTCGTCGCCGCCGGAGCGCTGGTCCTGGCCACCAAGGTCGCGCCGGTGTCGATCTGGGCGCTGAACTTCGCCCTTATGTTCGCGCTCGCTTTGGGCATCGACTACGCCCTGTTCCTGGTGGTCCGGTTCCGCTCCGCCCTCGAACGCCGCCATGTCCAACCGGGCGACCGGGCCGGGGCGGGCGAGGCGGTGGCCGAGACCATGAACACCGCCGGCAAGGCGATCGCGTTCTCTGCGGTCACTGTGTTGCTCTCCCTCTCCGCCGTGCTGTTGGTCCCGAGCCCGGCGTTTCGGAGCATGGCTTTGGGCATCATGCTGTCGGTGGTCGCGGTCCTCGCCGCCACGCTGACGTTGCTTCCCGCCGTGCTCGCCCGCCTGGGCACCCGGGTCAACGCTGGCCACGTCCGGCTCCCCCGGCGGGGCAGGGATACCCAGAGCAGTGCCGGGCTCGAAGGGCGTCTTGGACGTTGGGGCCATTTGTTGTGGGAGCATCCGTGGCGGTCCGGCACGATGGCTCTGGTCGCCCTCGGGGTGGTCATCGTCCCCTTGTTCGGGTTGCGCACCTCCATGCCGTCAATCTCGATCATCCCGTCGTCGACGTCCGCCCGGATCGGCTACGGCCAGGTCGGCTCGGCGTTCGGTCCCGGCGCCCCCGGCACCCTCCAAGTCGTGGTCCCCTCCGCTGAGCAGACTGCTGCAATGACAACCCTGACCCATACGGCCGGGGTCGCCCAGGCCGGCCCCGGCCGGACATCGGGCGGTTACACGCTCGACCAGGTCGTCCCCACGACCGGCCCGTCCTCGCCGGTCACCGGGGCCACGATCGACCACCTCCGGGCTGTGCTGCCTCCCGGGAGCCTCGTAGGAGGGGCAGTAGCCGAGAACTACGACCTGCAGACAGCCTTATCAGCCCGAACCCCGATGGTGTTCGGGCTCCTACTCGCTGTCGGGTTTCTGATGCTGCTCATCGCCTTGGGCGCTCCGCTCCTGGCCTTGGCTGGCGTAGCTGTCACTGCATTGTCGGTCGCCGGGGCGTTCGGGGTCGCTCGTCTCATCTTCCAAAGCGGTCACGGCTCGACCTTGCTCGGTTTCGCCCCCCAAGGTTTCGTCGACGCCTGGGGGCCGATCTTCTTTGGGGCCATGGTCTCAGGAGTGGCCATGGACTACACCTTGTTCCTGCTCTCATCGGCCAAAGAGCACTACGAGACCGGCCGGGACCCGTGCCAGGCCATGATCAACTCGGTGCGGACCTCGGGGCGGGTGGTCGTCTCCGCGGCGGTGATCATGGTCGCCGTGTTCTTGACCTTCGCTCTGTCGGGGCCGCTGGCCCCCAAAGAGATGGGCGTCATCCTTGCCGTGGCCGTAGCCATCGACGCCATCATCGTCCGCATGGCGCTGCTGCCGATCCTGTTACGCGTCGGCGGGCACCGCATCTGGGCCCAACCCGCCTGGTTGGGAAAGATCCTGCCCGACATCCGCTTCGCCCACTGAGACCCGACGCTGCCGCCAGCTGGTGGCACCAAGTTCAACCACAGGAGGCCCGTTCAATGAAAGCCATCACCGTCACCGTAAGAGCCTCGTTCCGTGACGCTGAGGCGGCCGCCAGGGCCGCGCTGGCCGAGGAGGGCTTCGGGGTCCTGACCGAGATCGACGTGGCCGCCACCCTCCACGAGAAGCTCGGAGTGGACCGCTCGCCACTCAAGATCCTCGGAGCGTGCAACCCGCAGCTGGCCCACTCTGCCCTCCAGGCCGATCCCTCCGTCAGCCTCTTGCTGCCCTGCAACGTCGTCATTGAGGAAACCCCCGACGGAGTGAAGGTGAGTGCCGCTGACCCCCGAGAGTTGATGGACGACCCTTCCCTCAGCGAACTTGCTGCCGATGCAGCCAGCCGACTTCAACGGGCCGTGGATGTGGTGGGTGGCACCTCACGATGATCCGATTGTCGGCTCCTCGGTTCTGACATCAGGAAAGGCCAACCGCCCATGAGAATACAGACCGTCAAGACCCCAGAGCTCGGTGACCGCAGCTACCTCGTCCACGACGGACGGACCGGGGTGGTCATCGACCCACAACGCGACCTCGAACGGATGGAAGAAGAGATCGACCAGGCGGGCGTGACCGTCGTCTGGGTGGTCGAAACCCATCTGCACAACGATTATGTGTCGGGAGGCTCCGAGCTGGCCCGCCGTACCGGCGCCCGCTACGCCATGGCAGCCGGTGACGCCGTCGACGTTGAACATCAGCCGGTTTCCGACGGCGACGTCCTCGACGCCGGGCAACTGAAGGTCAACGTGGTCGCCACTCCCGGCCACACCGAACACCACCTGGCTTACATCGTCGAAACCGACGGGGAACCCCCGGCGGTGTTCACCGGTGGCAATCTCCTCTACGGCACGGTCGGCCGCACCGACCTCGTCGCCCCCGATCTCACCGACCGGCTCACCCGCGAACAACACCGCTCCGCCCGCCGCCTCGCCGAGACCCTCCCCGGTGACACCCGGATCTACCCGACCCATGGGTTCGGCAGCTTCTGCTCGTCGTCGGCGGCCAGCGAGAAGGACTGCAGCACCATCAGCGAAGAGCGCGCCTCCAACGACGCTTTGACCGCCTCCGACGAGGAAGCGTTCGTCGACCAGCTCGTCTCCGGGCTCACCGCCTACCCCGGCTACTACGACCACATGGCCGCGATCAACCGTGAAGGACCTGGGCCACCAGACCTGTCGCCACCCGATCCGCTCGACGCCGAGAACCTTCGGTCCCGACTGCGTAACGGCGAGTGGGTCATCGACCTGCGCGACCGAGCATCGTTTGCTGCCCATCACCTGCGCGGATCCGTGAGCTTCGAGCTCGGCCAGCAGTTCAGCACCTACCTGGGTTGGGTGGTGCCCTGGGGTGACGCGCTGACCCTCGTTGGCAGCACCGCGCAGCAGGTCATCGAAGCCCAACGTGACCTGTCCCGTATCGGGATCGAGCACGACCGCATCACCGGCGCGGCGACAGGCTCGGTCGAGGATCTCTTGCCCGGTGACCGACCCGCCTCGTTCCGGCGCGCCTGTTGGGCCGATCTGGCCGACGCCGTCTCCGATCCCGAGCTTCGCGTCGCGGTGATCGACGTACGCCGCGCCGACGAATACGACAAGAGCCACATCGACAACGCCGTCAACCTGCCGATACACGAACTGCCCGAACGGGTCGGCGAAGCTCCCACCGGCCAGCTCTGGGTGCACTGCGGGAGCGGCTACCGCGCCGCGATCGCGTCCGGCATCCTTGAACGAGCCGGAAACGATGTCGTCCACATCGACGACATGTGGCCTCCCGACAACGACCTCAATCTGACGGTCACCGCCCGCAGTACAAAAGGCCAAAGGTAAAACGGCGCCTAGCTGAGACGAGCCAGCATGAGCCTATGGGACAAGCGGGAAGACATGATCGTCCACGAGGAGGCACCCTTCAACGCTGAGCCACCGCGAATGGCACTCGCACACAACGCGGTCACCCCCACCGACACCTTCTACGCCCGCAACCACGGGCCGATCCCCGATATCGACTCGGACTCATGGCGCCTGCGGGTCGACGGGTTGACGGACCGCGCCCTCGAGTTGTCCCTCACCGACCTGCAAGAAACATTCCCGGTCCATGGGACGGTGGCCACCCTGCAATGTGCAGGCAACCGGCGAGCCGGTCTGATAGAAGTCCGTGACATACCCGGCGAGGACCCGTGGGGCCCCGGGGCGACCTCCACCGCACTGTGGGCCGGCACCCGGTTGGCGGACGTGCTCTCCGCCGCGGGCTTACAGCCCGACGCGCGATACGTGGCGTTCGAGGCGCCCGACGTCACAGAACTCGCCGACCCGCCACAGCGCTTCGGTGGTTCGATCACCGCGAAGAAGGCGACCGCCGGAGAGGTGCTCCTGGCGTGGACGATGAACGATCAACCGCTACCGAGAGTCCACGGAGCACCTGTACGAGTCGTCGTCCCCGGCTACATCGGTGCGCGCAGCGTCAAATGGGTCAATCGCATCACTGCCCAGCGACAGTCCTCCACCAACTACTTCCAAGCCAGCGCCTACCGGCTGCTACCCGCCGAGGCGGACCCGAGTGCGGCCGGCCCCGAAGAAGGTCTCCAGCTTGGTGCCATCGCGGTCAACGCCGACATCCTCCGACCCGACGACGGCGCACACCTACGAGCCGGGCCGGTCACCGTCGAGGGCTACGCCTTTGCGGGCGATGACCGGGGCATCGCCCGCGTCGATGTATCCGCCGACGGCGGCCGCAGATGGACACAGGCCCACCTCGGCCAACACCTCGGCCCGTGGGCTTGGCGTCTCTGGCACACCACCCTGAACCTTCCAGAGGGCGAGACGGTCCTCACCGCCCGAGCCTGGGACACCGCTGCCGCCGTCCAACCCGAACACGCGCAACACCTGTGGAATCCGAAGGGCTACGTCAACAACTCGTGGGCGCACGTGCACGTCACCGTCCACAAGCTATAGCACCCCTGCAGAAAGCTCTCACGATCAATACGAATCCCGTTGACAAGCGTTTCATAAAAAAAAGGTATAAGGCAGTCGAATGGCGCTGAAGGATCCTTATGACCGGGCAAGCCAAGGACCCCCGCTCAGGGGCGCCCCAGCGCCTGACAAGACGTCAGTTCCTGATCGGCGGGGGCGTCACCGTAGGAGGCCTTTTTGCCGCCGGCTGTGGTACAGGAAGCGGTTCATCACTACGAGCCGTGGGACCCACCAGCTCCCCAGTCGCCCGGGTCGAGGCACAGCGGCAACGCAGCGGCCGCATCAACAATACGTCCTCAACGCCCGGGCGACACAAGTCGACCTCGGCGGTCCGGTCGTGGCGACTTGGGCCTACGGGGACACCGTCCCCGGCCCCATCCTCCGAACCCAGCCCGGCGAAGAAATGCGAATCCAGGTCAACAACGCGCTTCCCGAGCCGACGAGCGTTCAGGGGTCAGCTGAGTAACGGCGGCAAAGTGGCCAACAATGCATCCACTAACGCGAGTTCTCTAGAGCGAGATTTGGCGTGTCCTCGACGTCGATTCTTTGCTTCGGGGCCTCGTTGAGGACACGTTCTCTGGAGCGTCGATGACGAGGGTTCAGGTCTTCGTTGGCGTGTTGTCGGCCCATCCTTCGGCCTGGTTGATGACTTGGACCGAGAGGGCCTCGAGCTCGTTGATTAGCTCCCGGAGCCGGCGGGTGTTGTCGAACCAGGTTCGGTAGCGCTCGGCTTGGGTGGCACTGAGGGTGTGGGTGATGGTCCTGCCCCCGGCTTTGCGGATCCAGGATGGATAGGGACCGTGCCGGCGTTGTGGATCGGTGTGACATCGACAGGTTGGGGTGCCGCAGCGGGT